>CAJWSE010000032.1 GCA_913046275.1 uncultured Phycisphaerae bacterium
CTTTTGATGCAAGTGCTGAACTTCGCGAGACACGAGGGTTCATCTCAATCACAACCAGCTTGCCATCTTTAGGGTTGACTGCAAATTGAACATTTGAACCGCCGGTGTCAACACCTACTTCTCTCATAATTGCGAGTGCCCCATCACGCATTCGCTGGTATTCTTTATCCGTAAGAGTCATAATTGGCGCTACTGTAATTGAGTCACCAGTATGAACCCCCATGGCATCAATATTCTCTATGCCACAAACAACGACGCAATTGTCATTTTTATCTCGAACGACTTCAAGCTCATATTCTTTCCACCCAAGTAAGGATTCATCGATGAGGACTTGATCAATCATTGATGCTTCAATGCCACGCCGAACAATTTCTTCAAACTCGGATCTGTTGTACGCAATCCCGCCACCAGTGCCTCCCAGCGTAAAGGCAGGGCGAATAACAGCGGGCAAACCAATTTCATCTAAAAATGCAATCGCAGATTCCATCGTTGAAACCGTTGCACTCTTTGCTTGGTCCAGACCAACATCTTCGACTACCTTCCTAAATGCTTCACGATCTTCTGCTTTGAAAATAACATCTCGGTCTGCACCAATCATTTCAACATCAAACTCTTCAAGTGTGCCAAGTTCGTCAAGCTCACAAGCGCAATTCAATGCTGTCTGACCTCCAATTGTTGGGAGAAGCGCGTGAATCGGTGTGCCAGCGTCTCGCTCTCGTTGCAAGACACGCCGAACTGCTTCCGGTGTAATTGGTTCGATATATGTCCTGTCTGAAAATTCCGGATCGGTCATAATCGTCGCGGGATTCGAATTAACCAATACAACACGAAAGCCCTCTTCGAGGAGGGCTTTACACGCTTGGGTACCAGAATAATCAAATTCGCATCCTTGGCCAATGACGATAGGTCCAGAGCCGAGGATTAGAATCGAATGAATGTCATCTCTTCGAGGCATAGTCGGAGGTTGTCTGCAAGTGCAAACTTGTGGCAGGATATCGGTGAATCGCTGTCTCGGCTAGCATATACAGAACTAAATGTTCATCTTTATCTCATACATCGTACTTACTTGTCTTTTCATCGCCCTAATACAACGCGTTTGCCTGCCTTCGCTCGCAAAATACACCATGGGCGATGCTCCTACAGCTATGCTCTGGCTCCTTAATAAAATCTATGTACGTGCCATTCACCGTGTAGAGTCAAGCGGGAATGAAATCCTCCCTCAAAATATCTGCCCTGGCCCTCTTGTTGTTGTCTGCAATCACCAGAGTCCTATTGACCCGCTCCTTGTCCAATCACAATGCCGCTTCAAAATTCGTTGGCTTATGGCTCAAGAGTTCATGGAGCCATCACTCGATTATATATGGAAGCATTCAGGGGTTATACCTGTTGCCCGTGATGGGCAAGACAGTACTGCCTTGCGCCTCGCACTAAGAGAGCTGAAAAATGGAGGTGTTATTGGTATTTTTCCTGAAGGCGGCATCCATCAGCCAAGAGAAGCCATCCATCCCTTTACAGAGGGTATCGGTGCCATGATCGCAAAAACTAATGCCACTGTCTTACTTGTATCCGTTACCGACACACCAATAAATGATGAAATGAGAGATGCAATGTTTGAGCCAAGCCATTCGAAGGTGGAATTTATCGAGATTATCGATTATCCAAAGAACCTATCAAAATTAGAAATAACCAACGACCTTCGCCACCGTTTAGGTAAAGCAACCGGCTGGTCATTGGTAAACTAATAACGTGATAACAAGAATACGTGGCGAACTCGCTGAAATCAAAGATGGCGTTGCACTAGTGCATATTGAAGCATTGACTTATGAACTGCTCATACCCGCTGCGGACATCTCATCCCTGCTGAGTCAAGTTGGCAACAAAGTTGAATTTTTTACACTTCACTATTTTGAAGGACAATCGCAAGGGAGTTCATTTACACCTCGGCTCATCGGCTTTGCAAACGACCGAGATCGCGCATTCTTCGAACTTTTCACAACGGTAAAAGGAATCGGCAATCGAAAAGCGCTACGCGCATTGATTCGACCATTCAGCGAAACCGCTACAGCTATTTCTAATCGGGATGCAAATTTTCTTGTGAGTTTGCCAGAAATTGGAAAACGATCAGCCGAAACTATTATCGCTCAACTAAATGGAAAAGTCGACTCCTTCGTTGGCGAGCTTGCTTCAACAATAGAACTCGACATGCCTCCTTATTGCGAAGATGCAATTGCAATGCTAATACAACTTGGCGAAACAAAACAAGATGCTAAGAGGCTTATCCAACTCGCTATCAATTCAATTGATAATATTAAATCCGCAGATCAACTCGTTCAAACTTCCTTTCAACTCAAAGGCAAACTATGAGACACGCAATGATTATGGCTGGCGGCAGCGGCACGCGCCTCTGGCCTATAAGTAGAGGCGAAACACCAAAACAACTCATCGGACTCTTTGACGGCAAATCGCTTTTAGAAATTGCTGCGCAACGGCTCAGCGGTTTAATAAAGCCGGAATGTCAATGGGTTTGCACTAATCAAAAACACCTAGAGGTTATTTCGAAAAAACTAGACATGTCAAAGGACCAGGTTCTAGGAGAGCCAGTACCGCGAGACACACTTAACGCTGTAGCTTTTACTGCAGCAGTGCTATATACGCAAGACCAGAATGCTATTTTTGCTGTTCTTACAGCAGACCATATTATTCGCCCGCAAGAGGAATTTGCAAAATGCCTAGACCTGGGATTCCGCTTGGTTGAGCAAGACAGTAATCGCTTCATTACATTTGGCATACAGCCAACATTTCCAGCAACGGGCTATGGCTATGTAGAACTTGGCGATACCATCTGCGAAGGAGCACGCCAATGTAAACGATTCGTTGAAAAACCGAATGAACAATCGGCAGAGAGCTATATTTCCTCAGGAAATTTCGCGTGGAACAGCGGGATGTTTATATTTCATGCTGGCGAGTTTCTTGAAGCATTAAAAAGGTTGCAACCAAAGACATTCGCAGGTATTGAGAAAATAGCAAAAGCCTGGGGGACAGATTGCCAAGTTGAAACTTTACAGCAAGAGTACCCTTTACTACCAAAAATTAGTGTTGACTATGGAATAATGGAGCCGGCCTCTCTAGATAAGAATATCTCTATTTGCACCGTACCTATGCAAGTTGAATGGCTTGATGTAGGTTCATGGCCAAGCTACGGCGACACATTGCAAGCTGATGATCAAGGCAATCGAAGTGATACCCCAACCGTCCACTTAGATTCGACTAATACGCTTAGCGTATCTACTGACAAATCTCACACCATTACTACTATCGGTTGTGATAATTTAGTGATTATCCATACAAAAGATGCAACACTAGTCTTCCCTTCATCAGAGGCGCAACGCGTCAAAGAAATACAAGACAGTGTCCCAACAACATTACAATGAGATACCTTGCGATAGATTTAGGTGACAAGAGAACAGGGATTGCTGTAGGCGTTAGGGAATTGTGCATTGCACACCCAGTCTGCGTGCTTGATATTCCAATAGGTGAGCCCTTGATCAAAGCCATCGTATCAACCGTTAAGAGGGAAGATGCTGATGAACTTGTCATCGGATTACCTATAAACATGGATGGTTCTCTTGGTCAAAGAGCAGAGCTGACGAAAGCATTTGCGCAAAAAATCGCTGAACACACAGCTCTTAATATTCATTTTCAAGATGAGCGACTAACTAGTTCAGCAGCAGAAGAGAAACTTGCAAAATCAGGTAAAACGCACAAACAGAAAAAGAAAATACGCGACGCACTTGCTGCCGCAGAAATTCTCCAAGATTTTTTGCACTCACTGCATTAACGCAGGACATCTCTAGCTTTCAGAGCAAGCATAGACATGGACAACACCGCCAAAAGCCTCTGCATCTAATCCGGAGCGATCTTTTAAGCAAAGCAATAACCAAGAACGACACTTGCCAAATAACTGCACAGGCACTTCTTGCAAGTTCGTCGTACCAACACAACAATCGATATCGCCTACAAAATCTTCTGTTAACTCAAATACATTCTCTTCCAATATTCCTGAGTGAATGGATATTGCTTGTTGAGCTGAATCTTCTTTATTTGCGTGACCAAAAAACCACACTCGCATTTTTTGCCACGGCATGGCCCGCATGCTCGGGTCACACATGAGCTGCGTATAGAAGTGATCTAGCGCGGAGGATTCACTTAATGCCAAATTAAATTGTCCGCGAGTGTTGATGCACTCAAACGCATCACGCAACAACGCGCCAGTTAGCTGATCAAGTTGCGTGTCCCTGCATGGTGATTGAACGATTCGCTCTGGCATTATTTTTTAGATGTTTTCTGTTGAATATTTGGCAATTGAAGTTTATTAGCGATGTATTCATCCATCTCACGAATGATAGGTGTTCCAAATACTGCACCATGATTCGCATTTTCTAAAACACGAACCATAGCGTCAAAGTCTTGGACATTGAAATATTCTTTCAAAGAAATAACAGATCCTTCAAGGTAGAACGTGTCTAGCCCACCAGCAATAATATTAATCTTGCCGCTCAACTTTGGAGAGAGAATGTCCCAATTTCCTTCTAAAATTTGGCGTATATCATACGACTTCCAATGATTTACCACTTCTGCATCCACAGAGCCTGTCTTTCGATCATACATATGCAGTGGTCTCCCATTTTCACCCCTAGGGCTAAAAGCCCACTCGAATGAACCGAGTTGCCCACCATCCTTAATAACATCATCCATTGCAGAGAAACCGCGCGCCCACAATACAGGTTCCGTCCCTTGCCGCGCAATAGGGCGTTCACCACCCTCTTCATCAACAAACATATTTGCATTTTCTGCATAAAGATTTGGAGTTTGGAAAAACCGAAAGTCAATTGGATCAGGGGCAAGGGACCACACACCATTAAAAAAATCTGGATTTTGAATCTGCAACCATAAAGAAGACCAACCGCCAGAGGAGTGTCCTGCTAAGAAGCGCCGCTCTCCTGATCCACCTAAATTATATGTCTCCTCCAGATAGGGGATCCACTCTTTAATGAGCGCTGTCATGCGTGGTCCATTGTTTGCAGAATCAGCAAAAACATGATGCCCTGAATGAGTCTGTGCATTTAATATCACTCGGCAAATTTGGTCGTCATAATCTGAAGCAGTAAAGTAAGCCTTCATCATTCGAGCACCATAATGGTCGCTTCCAAATCCACCAATCCAATACATAACCGGATATGGCTCTGCGCGATCTGGATCATAACTGTCGGGGACTATTACACACGCACCATGATGGATCCCTCTGCCAAAAAAATTACTTAGCATTGGACTATGCTTTTCAATTAAACGAAGGTTTTTATGCTCTTTCCAATCGCGATCTGGTACTTGTTTATCCAAATGCACTGATTGCATGCCTGCTGTAGATGCTGGACCGTCAATGGGAACAACCTCACTATAAAGGCCGCCTGGAACTGCGATGATTGATCGCTCTGTATCTGGCCGATAAACGGCTGCTGCTTTCCAAGGGCCGATATCTAGAGCAGATAAATTGCCTTCCATGGCATCAGCGGAGTCATCTATGACTAAAGGCGCTCCTGTTTCCCAATTCGTAACATCCACTGCGAAGAAAGGTTCTGGGTTCCACCAATTTGGACCTCCAATTGGTGGCACTTTCCCCTTCGTAAGCATGACATAAACTCTGCCATCTAAAGATTCTCCAACAGAGCCATCGTGCGTAATTGAAAATTTCAAAGGATTAGTATTCGCTTGTGCATCATGCACGACTTGAAAACTCAGCGTAGCCAAGAGTAGTGCTTCAATCATGGTTTCGTCCTAACTGTTTTTTTATTGGAAGAGCCCAAATCATAGTCAAGAAACTTGTCGCAAGCAACAAAGCACCATTCGCCTGGTGTGCTGTTGTAGTCAACAACTCGTACGATGGGATTGACGAAGCGCTCTCTGAAATAATAATAACCAGAAGCGCACCACCTCCAAGTAAAAGTTGAACAAGAACTAGTACGTGCAATGTAAGGCCTATATTTTTTAACAATCGATTTTCTCTGCTCATTAATCGAATCCCAACAACAATTGCAAGGACAAGAACGAGGAGTGCAAATGCTATATGAGCGTAAAGCACATGCGTTGCTCTTGGCGCGAGCAACTCATCACCCATCATGTGGCGATATACAGCGCCCAAAATTAATTGCAAAACCATAGATGCACATAAAACTAAAGACCAACGCAAATCTCCTCTTCCTGCTGTCCCTTCTTTCAGACTCCACTTTTCTGTAAACATAGCAGCAAGACATACAAAACCTGTAAAAATGAGCTGCCCAACAACTCCATGTACCACGCCAATCCAAAGATTTGGATTGAGCATTTCCCGGTCTTGTTCAAATGTTAAATATCCCGTAACACGCAAGCCACCCAATAGACCTTGAATACAAACGAAAATGAAAATCGTAAAAGCAAGAGCTCGAACAGAATATTTTTTACTCCATATCCAAACAGCAATAACCATTACGAGTGAAGTCAAACCAACAAACATCCCGGTAAGACGGTGCGCATGTTCAAAGAAAACACCCTCATTTTCTGGAGCGATCATTTCATTTAGTGGATACAGCAACATATTATGACCGTAACTATTAGGCCAATCTGGCACCGCAAGCCCCGCTTCCATCCCAGTCACAAGACCGCCAGTCACTAACATTAAAAATACCAAGATTGAAGCAACACTTAAAAACCCTACTCGCCAATCAAATTTGTGCCTGATATTACGAATGCTACTATGAAACGTAGCTCCAATCATTCCAAAAATCATTGAGCTAACAAATAAACCTATTGACCAAATAATGCCCTGACTCATCATCTCTACAGGCGCCTTGCCACCAACGATGCTGCCGATAAGGAGCAAATTGATGAAGGCAGAAACGAAACCTACTTGGGCGCCCTCTCCCAACGATTTTGAATACCTGCTCGCAAACGGTAGACAAAGGACTCCAAGGATGAACAAGACTTCTCCGCCCGTTTTGCCCGCAAAAAGAAGTGCTATGTAAGAGAAAATCCACATTCCTGTCGTTGCACTAAGCGCAAGCGTAAGAACTCGAGCAAATGATTGTTTTGATTCGTGTGACATTGGAATAGGTATACTAACGGTCTTGAATGAAAAGTTCGACTACAACAACTGCATCTACACGGGATATACAACCGAAACCTCGTTTGTACACCATTTACAGTGAACTGAGTAAATTAAAACTCAGCTTACTTGTTGTCATGTCGACAGCTACTAGCTTCATTATGGCAAGCCCTCACGGAGTTGACTGGTTCACATTATTATGGACTGTGATAGGAACAATCGCATGCGCTAGTTCGGCGGCAGCATTAAACCAGCTTGCTGAAAGAACAAGAGACCAGCAGATGAGTCGCACCGCAGCCCGACCAATGCCCGCTAAACATGTTTCTAGAGCACACGCATTTATTTTTGGTGTTGTCTTAGCCTATTTTGGGGTCGCAACACTTGCGTTTGGTGCAAACATTCTAAGCGCAGCGATTGCTCTTTGCACCATCCTCATCTACATGCTTCTCTACACGCCACTTAAGCCGCTTACTTCATTCAACACAATTGTTGGAGCAATCGTTGGCGCACTTCCTCCGCTCATTGGCTGGGTTGCTGCAAGCGGGTCGATCAGTATGGGCGGTTGGATTATTGCTGGGATTCTATTTGTTTGGCAAATTCCACACTTCCTTGCACTTGCTTGGATATACAAGGATGACTATGTAAAAGGTGGCTTTAGAATGTTACCTTCGACAGATCCAACAGGCGAACTTACCGCGCGCGTTTGTGTGATAAGCAGCTTATGCCTTATCCCACTTTGTTTATTTCTGACAGTTGCAAATGTGACCGGCATATTTTTCGCGATTATTGGCGCCTTACTAGGTATATTTATGACCATGCGTAGCATTGCTTTTTGGAAACAACGAACACAAAAAAGAGCGCTTCATTTGTTCTTTGCAAGCATCATCTATCTACCTCTCGCTCTAGCTTGCATGTTGATTGACCGCCAAACAATCCAATGGATCGAAATAGGAATATAACATGACCAAAAATGAAAACCTCAAGCTTACGTTTCGAGGGGGTGGCTGGGTTTTAGTCCTTCTTCTTGTAGTAGTCCTTTCCATTATTGCCTGGGCTGTTGCTCCCGCATTCCTGCGATTAAGCCATAAAGCACCAGGGGATGGCCAAACAGTATCGTCGTATCTGTTTGAGATGGACAGCATTGCTGTGCCAGAGAAAACATTAGTTCCTGCCATGCGCAATCGAGATATGTCACCAGTTCTTTCACAACCTGACATTTTGAGCCCTAATGAGTTGGCAAATTACAATAAGTCAAGGCGTGACAAGTACATCGTAAGTAAAGACCTTGTGGTTGGCGTGGAAATTGGAGGAGAAACACGAGCATATCCACTTCATGTTTTAAATGTTCATGAAATTGTAAATGACACGCTTGGAGGGACTCCTATTTCTGTGTACTGGAATTGGCCAAGTGGCAATATTGAAGTGTTCGAACGAATGATTGATGAAAAAGAAGTGAATTTCAAAATTAGTGGCTTATCTGGAAATGGCACAATGCTGCTCTATCCAGAAAAACCTACCGTAGGTGGAGAACAGTTATTCTCACCAATTCTTGGTTCATCTATAACGGGCCCTAATATTCCATTGAGACATATCCCACATGAAGTAGTTCATTTTTCGAATTGGATTGCAAAACATCCGGAAACAACCGCTATCTCACCCATCAAGTACTACAAAAAAAGATATCGAAAAGGTGACCCAAGGGTATACTTTTTAAACGATACAATTTACTTTCCTGCTGAGCCAATGCCGGCTGATACTCTGCACCCAAAAACACAAGTGATTGCCATTGAAACCAACAGTGGCTTTGATGTGTATTCTGTCCCTGAGCTTGACTCACTGGCAAATGAATTCGGTGAAGTTCAAATCAGGATAAATGGCAATGAAGCCATCATCCGCACTGGAAATGGCCCGCTCTGGGCAACTGCACATACTACTAATGGAGAGTTATTGCGAAGCCACAAGTCACTATGGTTTTCATGGCACGCAAATCATCCTGATAGCAGGTTAATGTTGCTTTCTACCAGAGATTGACGTAGATTAAATTATGCTTGGCCAAGCGCCTAAATAAACCAAATCTGTTTTAGTAATATGGCGTTTAATTTAGTTTTTTAATGCGTCTAATGCTTCTTGAACTTTTGGTGTATTACCAGGGATTATTTCAGGCTGATATTCAAGAGTGTCTGTAAGCGCAAGAGAAATAAATAGCACAACAAATAAAATTGAACCAACAAAAATAAAACCAATAAAGGGCCGGTCCCAGCGCAAGTGCATAAAGTACAAACCAACAATTGTCGCCTTAATAGTCGCCACAAAGAGGGCCATAATAATACCCATCTCCGCTATGTTTATCTCAGTAAAATCGAACCATGAAACCCACACAGTCACTGCAGTTAAAAAGAGGAGAATAGAGCATATAAGCACAAGGAATTTGATTGGGACAGCATGCCCAACTCCGTCGCCATGATGACTATGATCTGTATTTGACATAAGTAACCTCTTATTAGCTCCGATTAACCATTCGCTTCACCAGGGTGTAAAACATCTTTTTTCCAAACATACCCTTGTTCTTCTTCATTCCATTCAAGCACGCTGTAATCATAGCAATCACCTACTTCAGGTTGCTCTGCAAAGTTGTCCCATGGTGGCGGTGAAGAACATTGCCACTCTAAACTCCGACCGCCCCAAGGATTGGCAGGAGCTTTTTTACCGGCAAAACAAGATTGCAAGAGGTAAATTGCACAAATTACAAATCCAATTGCGAGGATAACAGAACCAGCGGTTGACCAAATGTGGTACACCTGGAACTCAGGCATTTCAGCATAGGTTGCATAACGCCTTGGCATTCCTTTTGAACCCATCATAAATTGGGAAAAGAAAGTCACATTAAATCCAATAAAGACAAGGATCGCGGCGACACGACCCCAACCCTCATGATACATCTTGCCTGTCATCTTAGGCCACCAATGATGTATCCCTCCCAAGAAACCGATGAGTGCCGAGCCCATCATTACATAATGGAAATGGGCAACGACAAAGTAGGAGTCATGCAAGTGAATATCCGTTGCCAACGTAGCTAAATGCAAGCCTGTCAAACCACCGATTGCAAAAATAAATATGAAGGACAAGCCATAAATCATAGGCGTGTTAAGACTAATTGATCCTTTATACAAAGTAGCTAACCAATTAAAAACCTTCACCGCTGAAGGGATAGAAACGCTAAAAGTAACTAATGAAAAGATAATGTTCATCAACTGCGATTGACCAGAGGTAAACATATGATGACCCCAAACAATGAAGCCAAACATCGCAATTGCAATCGAACTGTACGCAATAAATTTATATCCAAAGATATGCCGATGTGAATGAACTGAAATAAGCTCACTAATAATCCCCATTGCAGGAAGAATCATAATATATACGGCTGGGTGTGAATAGAACCAGAAGAAATGCTGGTAGAGTACCGGATCTCCACCAAGGGCAGGGTCAAAAATACCGATATCCAAAATGTTCTCCATAGCCAAAAGTAAGATAGTGATCGCCAAGACGGGAGTCGCTAGCACCTGAATAATGGAGGTGGCATACAAAGCCCAAACATTCAAGGGCAAACGATCCCAGGAAATACCTGGAGCACGGAGCTTATGAATGGTAGTGATAAAGTTGGTTCCTGTTAGAATGGAAGAGAAGCCCAGGATAAATACCCCTAGGGTTACCCAGATAATTCCTGCAGAGTTACTGTCCGAGCTATACGGAGTGTAAAAAGTCCATCCGGTATCGAAGCCGTTGTTGGCCAG
>CAJWSE010000033.1 GCA_913046275.1 uncultured Phycisphaerae bacterium
CTCCAGCAACTTCTTTTTCTCATTTAGACGCTACTACAGTTCTTTCTAGACAAATTGCTGAGCTTGGTATTTATCCAGCAGTAGATCCATTGGATTCTACGTCCAGAATTCTAGATCCAAGAGTTGTTGGAGACGAGCATTATAGAGTAGCGCGAGAGGTTCAGAGAATTTTACAAGCTTACAAATCTCTACAAGATATCATTGCCATTTTAGGAATGGACGAGCTATCAGAAGAAGATAAACTTACTGTAGCAAGAGCAAGAAGAATACAAAGATTTTTATCACAACCATTCTTTGTTGCAGAAGTGTTTACTGGTTCACCTGGAAAGCTAGTTGAGCTGGAATCTACAATCAAAGGATTTGATGCAATTTGTAAAGGAGAATATGATCATCTTCCTGAAGCAGCTTTTTACATGGTGGGATCAATAGAAGAGGTAGTCGAAAAAGCTGAAAAAATAGCAAAAGAAACAAAAGCAGCATAATACTACTATGTCTGAGAATTTTAATTTAGAGATAATTAGTCCAGAACAAACAATAATTAAAACAGAGGCTAGGCAAGTAACAATACCTTCGTTTGAAGGCTTAATGGGGATATTAAAAGACCACATATCCTTAGTTACTTTTTTAAGACCTGGTTTTGTAGAAACACAAACTGACAAAGGAAGTGATAAGTTTTTTGTTGAAGATGGAATAGTAGAGTTCAATAATAATTACTTATTAATACTTTCTTCCAGCGCGGTAAATGTAAAAAATTTATCAAAAAATCAAATAGATAAAATGATACATGACTCTACTGAAACACTTAGTAAAAAAGACATCAAAGATAAAGAAAAATATATTTTGTCTTATAAACTAGACACATTAAAAGAAATTAAACAATAAAATTATTCATTTCTTTAACTAATTTTTTATAAACATCTTTTTTAAAATCAACAATTACATTAGGCAATTCATTTACTTCTATCCATTTCCACTCAATAAATTCTGGTTTTTTAGTATTTAGATTTATTTCACTATCAGAACCCAAAAACCTTGTTATAAACCATTTTTGTTTTTGCCCTCTATATTTACCCTTCCAAATAATTCCAATAAGATTTTTTGGCAACTCATATTCTAGCCAATAATCTAATTCTTTTAAAATTTTTATATTTTTTATGCTAGTTTCTTCTTCTAACTCTCTTTTCATTGCTTCTAAAAAAGTTTCACCTGGATCAACCATTTCATTGTTGAATTCAACCGTGGTGCAACCACAGGACGGAATAGCATCTTTGAGTTGCAACGGATGGTTAGTGTTATTTTGCAAATAGAACGTATGCATAAGTGTTTCATTTGGCCGTTCAATTTGAACTACGCCGAAATGGTGCTCTTTTTCTCCAATAAGCACATCAGGGCTCAATGAAAATAGCAAAATGCCTATGACACCAATACTGAAGATTGCTAGCAAAATGAGATGGAGCACACGCTTCGCCATGATGCTCATATTAACTTGCCTACATAGCGCTGTCCTGCCAAATCGGCATTTACACGCCTCTTTATTCTATTAAAAACAACTTCGAGATGGCATTAGGCTTGTATCTTAAAGTTAACTATGAACATGGACAAATTTACAACACTCGCACAACAAACATTATCTGAAGCGCTCACTAAAGCCACATCGATGCAACATGCTGAGCTCACACCCCTGCATCTTCTCGCAGCTTTGCTTGATAATAAAGGTGGAACCGCTCATTCCATACTGAACCGCTCAGGAGCAGATAGCGCACAAATTGCTGATCTGACAATGGCGCAACTCAATCGAATGCCTACGGTATCTGGCACACAGCCACAAACCTCTCCATCTGTCATGAAGTTGTTAAATGAAGCGATGCAACTGTCACAAAACATGGGTGATTCACATGCTACTGTAGAGCATCTACTTATTGCACTCGCAACACAAAAAAGCGATGCGAAAGAACTTCTTGAACTTGGCGGTGCAAACCTACAACATATTCAAAGTGGGATTGAATCTATTCGCAAAGAATCTGGTGTAACAAATATCCAAGACGCCAGCGGCGACAATCAATATGAAGCGCTCGCGAAATATGGAATTGATTTGAATACACTTGCACGTAATGGCAAACTTGATCCCGTTATCGGCAGAGACGAAGAAATACGACGGTGCATGCAAGTCCTCAGCAGGCGCTCAAAAAACAACCCTGTGCTCATCGGTGAGCCAGGTGTTGGCAAAACGGCCATCGCCGAAGGACTGGCGCAACGAATCGTGAACGGAGATTGCCCATCAACTATGCGTGAATCAACGGTAATAGCACTTGATGTTGGGCAACTTCTGGCAGGCGCGAAGTTCCGCGGAGAATTCGAAGAACGGCTTAAATCTGTCTTGAGAGAAGTTACCGCCAGTGAGGGCAAAATTATTCTTTTCATAGATGAACTTCACACTATTGTTGGAGCTGGTGCTGCCGAAGGTGCTGTAAGTGCCGGGAACTTATTAAAACCCGCGCTAGCGCGCGGTGACTTGCGATGTATCGGCGCAACAACACTTGATGAGTATCGACAACATATCGAGAAAGACACTGCGTTTGAACGGCGATTTCAACCGGTTATTGTGGATCAACCATCCGTTGAAGATACTATCGCCATACTTCGTGGACTTAAGCCGCGTTATGAAGCACACCATGGCGTGCGTATTCAAGATGGTGCCATTGTGGCATCTGCAAAGTTAAGTCAACGTTACATTTCAGATCGTTTTTTACCTGACAAGGCTATCGATTTACTTGACGAGGCATCAAGTCGGCTACGTTTAGAAAATGATTCCATGCCTGCTGAAATTGATGAGCTACGAAGGAAAATTTTGCAATTGGAAATTGAACGAGAAGCACTCAAAATTGAAACCGACAAAGAATCGCAAGAACGGCTACAAAATGTCGAATGTGATATTGCCGAATTAAATCAGCAAAACAATTTACTAACGGCTCAATGGGATATCGAAAAAGCAGAACTTGATGAAATCCGCGATGCGAAAACAAGCATTGACGCAAAGCAAACCGCACTCATACAAGCGCAGCGCAGTGGAAATCTGGAAGCAGCAGCAAAAATTCAATACGGTGAAATTCCCGAACTTGAAAAACAGCTTCAAGAAGCAGAAGCAAAACTCAAAGAACGACGCGAACAAGAACTCAACATGGTTCGAGAAGAAGTTGATGCAGAACAAATAGCAGAGGTTGTCGAACGTTGGACTGGGATCCCTGCCGCAAGACTCGCAGAAGGTGAACGCGAAAAGCTTCTTCGCATGGAGAAAGTACTCGCGAGCCGCATCGTTGGACAACAAGATGCTGTAAATGCCGTTTCTGAAGCAGTGCGCCGAAGCCGAGCTGGCCTAAGTGAAGAGTCAAAACCAATTGGCTCGTTCTTATTTTTGGGACCAACTGGCGTTGGTAAAACTGAACTCTGCAAAGCCCTTGCTGAATTTTTATTTGATACAGAGGATGCACTCATTCGAATTGACATGAGTGAATATATGGAACAACACGCTGTTGCCAGACTAATCGGCGCGCCTCCAGGATATGTTGGTTACGAAGAAGGAGGACGCTTAACTGAGGCGGTTCGACGAAGACCATATTCGATAATTCTTTTTGACGAAATGGAAAAAGCACATGAAGATGTTTCAAACGTATTATTGCAAGTGCTTGATGATGGTCATCTCACTGATGGTCATGGTCGCACTGTTGACTTTAAAAATACCCTCGTTGTGATGACAAGCAACTTAGGCTCATCTGAATTGCTATCCATGGCAGAAAATGGTGCAGATGCAAACTCCATTCGAGAAGCAGTTCTTGTCATTTTAAAACAAAGTATGCGTCCTGAACTGATCAACCGAATTGATGACACCGTTGTCTTTGAGCAACTGTCCAGGGAACAACTAGGGCACATCATTGAGATTCAACTGCAGCAACTCAATGCACGGCTTGGTGAGCGTGGCCTTACGCTTGAAGTAGAAAAGAGTGCTTTAGAGGCACTTTGCGATGAAGGCTATGACCCTCAATTTGGAGCAAGACCATTAAAACGTGTCATCCAACACCGGATTGAAAATCCAATTGCAACAGGAATATTGCAAGGCGACTACGAATTGAATGACACTATCTATGTTAAATTTAATGGCAAAGAACTCAACTTTGAGAAAAGGAAGTAGCCTAAGCGCTCAGTGCGTACTCTCTCTGGGTGTACAATCATTGCATGACACTAACATGCAAGACAGCTGGCGAATCACATGGACCTTGTGGCATTGCCTTAATCGAGGGAATGCCCGCTGGACTTCACATCGACACTGAGTTTATAAATAATGAACTTCATAGAAGGCAGGGCGGTTATGGCCGCGGTGCAAGGCAAGGCATTGAAACCGACACCGTTCACTTCCTTACTGGTGTCCGCAATAACACCACAACAGGTGCGCCAATTGCCCTGCAAATACAAAACAAGGACAATCGACTTGATGATGTCAAAGTGACACCGCCGGTACATCGTCCAAGACCTGGACATGCGGATTTGGCCGGAGCATTACGTTGGAATACAAATGACTGCAGAGACACTCTGGAACGTGCAAGTGCTCGTGAAACGGCCGCACGAACCGCTGCAGGCGCGCTCGCTCGATGTTTACTCAGAAAATTTGAAATCGAAGCATTTGGCTTCGTCCGTGGGATGCGCGATGTTATTGCTCCGACAGAGATCACCCCAACAAACTGGAAAACTGTTAGAGATGCTCGAGATAGTTCTTCCGTGTATTGTCCTGATGAAGCTTCCTCTAAAGCCATCATTGGCCATATTCGAAAAGCAAAAGAAGAAAAAGATACTGTTGGCGGACTGTGTGAAGTTCATGTATTTGGCTGCCCTCCAGGGCTCGGGTCGTGTGTTCAATGGCATGAAAAAATTGATGCCTCTCTTGCAGGAGCCGTGATAGGAATCCAAGCTTTTAAAGCAGTAGAGATCGGGATAGGCGCGCTATGCGGGCAACGGATGGGTTCACAAGTGCATGATCCAATTATGTATGACAAAACAAAAATTAACTTAAGCCATTTTGGTTTTACAAGACCAACCAACCACGCAGGCGGGATTGAAGGTGGAATGACCAACGGCATGCCTGTTGTTGTTCGTGGAACAATGAAACCAATCGCAACATTATTGCAAGGCATGGACAGCGTCGACCTTCGCACAGGGGAATCTGTACGAAGTGATTATGAGCGATCGGATGTTTGCGCGTTACCTGCTGCAAGTGTTGTCATGGAAAATGTTATTAGTTTCGAAATTGCTCGCGCTTTCTTAACACAGTTTAGCGGCTCAACAGTTAATCTTATCCATGCTTCATATGAAAACTTTGCCAATGCGACTAAGAGACTTATTCCGTCATGACCCTCCTCATTGCTTCGGCACACGCCACTATTCCTGCTAATCTCAAGTATGCGGATATGCTTGAAATCAGGATTGACGGGATGTCTCTTGATTTATGCCGACAGGAATTGCCAAAACTTTTGGCAGATTCACCAATCCCAACAATTGTGACATGCCGAAGCGCATCCGAAGGCGGGTTGTTTGAAGGTAGCGAAGAAGAGCGGGTCGAGATGTACAACGTTGCTCTCCAGAGCAAACATCCTCCAAAGTACATTGATATCGAATACGAAATTGCTATTTTGCACCCCTTGCTGATTGACAGATTTCGCACTGAACAAACAGGTATTATTCTTTCCTGGCACGATATGAGGGGGCAACCTCGAGATTTGTTTCAACGTGCAAAGGCGATGCAGGACATTACTGGCGTAGCAATTGTAAAAATGGCTTGGCGTGCCAGATCTATTCGAGACAATTTTGATGCGTTCACTCTTTTGCAGTCAAGGCAGCAACCCATGATTGCATTATGCATGGGCGAATATGGCATTCTAAGCAGAATCCTTGCACCGAAATTTGGTGGGTTTGCAACTTTTGCTTCTGCCACGAATGACAGCGCCACCGCGCCTGGGCAGTTGTCTATAGAAAAAATGCACACACAGTATGGCATTCGTCGCATTGAACGCAATACAAAAATATTCGCTGTCATCGGGAATAATGTTGCACATTCAGACTCACCAAAGTTTCATAATCTTGCATTTCAAGCCGCAGGCCGAAATGCTGTCTATGTACCAATACAAATCCCAAAGGGCTGGGAACATCTCAAAGCATCCATGAATACGCTTGTGGGTACAGTTGGTTTCGACTTTGCTGGCGCAAGCATCACCATTCCGCACAAGGAAGAGATGCTGAAACTTGTTGATAAGCCAGATCAACTCTGCACCCAAGCCAAAGCAATCAATACGTTTTTGGTTCAAGAAAATCAAAGCAAAGCGACCAATACCGATGTCAACGCTATTGCTCAGTTAACCGCATCGTGTACAAATGTATTAATACTTGGATCTGGCGGTGTTGCGCGAGCAGCACTTACCGCATTGGAACGCAATAAAGCGAACGCACATATCTGTGCACGCAACACAACTTCCGCAAACATACTTCGACAAGAGTTCAAGTGTTGCACATTAGATGCTTCCGAAAAATTTGACTACATCATCAACTGCACTCCTGTGGGTATGAAGGGAAGCAAACTTGAAATTGCAAACCCACTCGACATTCTGGCGCCATGGCTCATACTCGACAAGAGCATGACTGTTTTTGACACGGTATATATACCTAAAGAGACCCGGCTTCTGCGCGCTGCAACAGAAGCCGGTTGCAATATCATTCACGGTCAAACCATGTTTCAAAAACAAGCGGCTTTACAGCAACTTTATTGGGATAAGCTATTTTAAGTGTTTGAAATTCCGAAGTAAGCATAGACGCATTCTGAAGATTTGAATGGTTGTTTGCATGGAATTCGGACAATACCAAAAGGGGCCCGAATATCGACGCCCAAAGCATCAACCCCGACAACAAATGGGGCTGCAACCTTCACTCCTGTCACTTCCGTGCAAATACACTTTACTTGATCGAGGTGCAAGTTGAGTATTTTGCACAGAGCATTTTCGTCGTCTGAAAACGCATGTGCTTGCGGAACAGCCTCGCCATCAATAAAAGTTTCATGAAAACGAACGGCATCAATTTCGACGTATGCCCACTGTACATCTGGTGGCTCCCCATGGTAAACCTGCCAACGATCTGCCCAATATCCACCTATACCTACTTCCGTGAATTGCGTGAGTGAAACATGCATTTCCATACAATCATTCACGTACTCAGGTACAAACATTACAGTATCACAAGGCTGCAACATCGCGACCATTACTGAGATCACCAGACGTCCGTCATAGGTGATTATGTAGTCTACATCATGCATGTTGTCATCAAACTTAAGCGAAGCGGTTGAGTTGCTCCGCAAAAATGACCATGCAAAATCTGCAGCTTGTTGTTCGTCATAGTGCTCCATGAACGACTACGCCATTACTTTTTCGATCGCGGAAATGCTTTTTGGAATTGCCTTAGATAGGTTTTGATAACCCGATGCAGTGACTGCAATATCATCTTCAATCCTAATGCCAATTGCTTCATCAGGCAAATAGATTCCAGGTTCGATAGTAATAACAGCACCTTTCTTTAAAGGTCCAGGTGGACCACAGGAGTCATGTGTTTCCAAACCCAGATGGTGACCAATGCTGTGAATAAAGTAATCGCCATAACCAGCCTTTGTGATTATTTGCCTTGCAATGGCATCCAGGTCGGCTAGGGTCACACCTGGTTTTACTGATTTTATTGCTGCTTCCTCTGCCTTCAGCACAATGGAATAAATTTCTTTTTGCCGGCTTGTGAATCTGCCATTTACCGGAACAGTTCTCGAAATATCTGCCCCATAACTTGAAAAACGCGCGCCGGAATCGATGCAAACTAAATCGCCATCAACAAGTGTCTGATTATTCTCTTTGTAATGCAATACCGTTGAGTTCAAACCGCCACCAACAATTGGCGGGAAAGCAGAACCTCGCCCCCCTGCCATCGCATACCCGTACTCAAGCGTTGCTTGCACTTGGTACTCGTTAACACCTGCGCGTAAAAACTGCATGGCGTTTGCGAAACCCACCGCCGTGCAGTCTACTGCTTTTTGTATAACCTTAATTTCGTCCGGAGATTTAACGTTTCTCAATTGAGGAATTAAATCACTTTTATCAATTACTGAACACCCAGGGATTCGATTAGCAACTTCGTTCCATAATGAAATATCTTGTGAAGGAGGCTGTTTAATTCCAGCCGTGGGCATCAACACCGCGAACTCTTTGGTGCGTTTCGCAACCTCCGAAAGAATCATCGGAAGTGAACGCGTGCGAAAAATAGAATGCATACCTATCTCTTGTCTCAATTCACTACCTATAGATTTGCGCAAACCATCCCACTGCTCAATTTCCGGATCACGGGATGTTAAAAAGAGCATCTCTCTTCGAGTAGATATAGGATTTTCTGGATCGAATAATACCATTGCACCTGGTTCATTTGTAATACCGGTGAGATACTCGAAGTGTGGGTGTGGGCGCCAAGTTGCTTCAAGTTCTCCTGTGCTCTCACCCGCAAAGACAACACCAACCATGCCTTTTAGTGCTTTTAAAACTCTTGCTCGCCTTGCAACATACTCTTTTGGAAAAATCATTGCGTCTCTTTCATCTGCCGAACTACATCAGTGCTACTTCGCCCGGGGCGTTCCGAGAGAACGCACATCTCAATGCCGAGTTCAACAAGCAATGCATGTTCATTAATTTCTTCGGGAGAATAATCTCCGCCCTTTGCATACAAATCAGGTTGAACCAAACGAATTAGCTCACTTGCTGTTGGTTCTGAAAATGGAACAACAAAGTCAACACATTGCAATTCTGCAAGAATCTCCATCCGTTCTTCCAGAGCATAAATAGGTCTGCCACTCCCTTTTTGTGCGTATACTTGTGCATCCGTATTTACGCCAATAATTAATATATCACCAAGTTTTGAAGCTTCTCTTAAATATGACACATGACCTGCGTGAATAACGTCGAAACAACCATTTGTCAAAACAACTCGCTTACCAATCTCTTTTACAGCAGCAATTTCAATTGCAAGATCATTTGAGCTACGAATTTTGCTTTCACAATCAACCTGCATAGATAAAAGTTCTTTACAAATCTGTGACATAGGAATCGGCGTCGCTCCAAACACTTCTACTTCAAGTCCTGCAGCAACATTCGCGAGTTCAACACATGATTTCCAATCTAAGCCGCCGCCGCGACCAATAGCAATGGCGGCGAGCACCATATCGCCAGCGCCCGTCACATCATAAACTGACCGTGCACGAGTTGGAACATGAATAGCCGGCACGCCGACTTCTTGTAATACTGCGCCGTGTCGGTCAAGTGTCATGACCGCCGCATGCAGATCGTGCTGTTCACACAATGTCGCCGCAAGTAACGCAGCCTCCTGGATTGGTGAATCATCATTTAATCGACAGCCTGTTGCTTTTTCAGCCTCGGTACGATTTGGCGTAATTGCTGTTGCACCATGATATTTTTTATAATCTTCAATTCCAGCTGGATCAACAATCACTTCAATTCCTGCGTCTTTGCAGTGTTCAATGATACGCGCACAAGTAGTGTTGGACAATACACCCTTATTATAATCTTCAATACAAACAACATCCAAATGTTGAAGCGTTTTGCTGAGCGCATCAAGCAGCACATTCGCCGTTGAATCGCTAATCTTCTCTTTTGATTCTCGATCAATCCGAAACATTTTTTGGGGGTGGCGATGTTGTGCTAGGCCAACGATGCTCCGCTTAACTGTCGTTGGCCGAGTATCCATTGCAATCAAATTTGCTGTACAAATACCATCTGCATCTAGTAATTGTTTTAGCAACGTTCCTTCTTGGTCATTGCCAAGTACTCCAAAACATTGCACCGAAGCTCCCATAGCGTTAAGACAGCGCGCGACATTCCCTGCACCACCTGCACGCGATTGAACCGATCGAACTTCAAGAACAGGCACAGGCGCATCCGGGCTTAATCGCTCAGCATCACCCGAGACGATTTCATCGAGCATGTAGTCGCCAATAACTGCGATTTTAGGTGATTGAATATTTAGCACATTGGTTAATAAGGTACTCATAGTGGTCATCCTAACTTGAATACGTCTAAAAGTTTTGCTTCTAATTCCATTGCACCCTCTACAACCTCTAATTCAAGGGTTGGAACGACAATTGGGCATTCCAGCAAGTGCAATTGAATGATATCTTTTGCTTTCACCCAGTCCTTGAGCGTCATGACAATTGAATCGACGCTTTTGGATGTTTCAATAAGTTGCCTTACTTCATCATTAGAAAACGGTTGATGGTCGCCCGCATGAAGTTGCTTTGCGACTTTAGCACCAAGACGAACAAGGGCCTCAATTACTGAACCAGGATATCCAATCCCCAAACGAACTGCCACTGATTTCCCGGTTAGCCAATCCAATTCGAGACGCCGAACACCGTGCGTAGCATCGTACAGTTGAAGATCTGACCAACGATGTGAAGTCCATGCCACAGGGGATTGACCTGATTCCCGCT
>CAJWSE010000034.1 GCA_913046275.1 uncultured Phycisphaerae bacterium
AAGTAATGAATATGAAGCCATGCCTATTGATATAACAAAAACTGCGCCAACAGCAGCACCAGAAGATACTCCAATTATGCCAGGGTCTGCCATAGGGTTTTTAAATATTCCTTGCAGAGCAGCGCCAGAAACAGCTAATGAAGCTCCAACAAGTATAGATAATATTATTCTAGGTATTCTTATATTAGTAATTACTTTTTCTTTTATGGGGTCAATATCATTAGTATTTAATAGAAAGCCAAATATATAACTAAAAATATCCTGATAACTTGTTGATACAGCGCCATTAGATAAAGATATTATTGAAACAACAAATAATAAAATAAGAATAATTGGTGATAGTAAAATAAATTTACTATTAAAAGAAAAATGTCTTAATGATTTTAAATTAGTGTCCAACATAAAATGAACACAATAAATTTCTGAAAATCAGAATTTTTATTGCGAAAATCCTTTCAATAAATTTTCAGGGAGGTCTCCTGACTTATGCAAAATTTTTGATTAGCCTTCCCAACAAGAGATTTGGTAAACCAACATTATCAACTTTAAGCAATGCGCGGCTTGTTGAATCGTGGCCATCAATTTTCATGGCCCGCGAAATAATTCCTACAGAAGCAGCTGATTGGTTCCATAGCTTTGCGTATTTAGAATTAACCATGAACGTCAAATCACCCTTGGAAGCATTTTGTATTGTCGACAAACCATTGACAACTATATCTTCGGGGCCATCAATTTCAGCTCCCAGTAATGTGGCAATATTGCCTGAGGTATAGTTCAATGAAGCCACTTGCTTACCGAACTGCCATCTCATCAAATGAAGCGTTCATATACTCAATAATCGTATCTGTTACATCAAGTGTCGGATTTGCATACAACAACCGACGATTACTGATTTGCATTGCCATATCAACGTCATCCCCCTCTGGAATTGCGACGGCAGCATCATTTACAATAATATAATCCCAACCATTCTCTTTGGATAAAGTTGAGCATGCATCACGAATATGGTCGTACACCCTACGCATTCCACGCGACTCTTCACGCGCTGCTTTTAAGTTTCGATACTCCACTTGTGCTTGGTATTCCAGCACTTCAAGTTGTTGTTGTTGCATCAATTCCTGCCATTTTTCCGAACCAGGCTCATACAACTCAAATTCTGTTTCATAACTTTCAATATGCAAACGTTTTTTCTCGAGCGTAACGGACATAGAATCTACAATTGCCTGTGCTCTTGCCTGCTCGTAAACACGTTCTTCAAGAGAAGCAAAGACACGCTCAAAATCGAGTGAAACGAACACTGACGGTTCCGAAGGAGCTATGCTTCGATATGCTTGTCCTTGCCAAGCAATCGCCATGGCACCAGCGAGGACAAAGAGCAATAAATTAATTCTTGTTTTTATAAACTTTTCCATAGAGTCATCCTTTACAGATTACTTATCTGTACGTTTTTCCCATTCAAGGTTCATATGGGTCACTATTTGTTCGGTGATGTCAATCTGCTTACTTGAAAATACAATTCGCTGACGTTCAATTTGCTCGCGAACTTGATATTCCCTAGGTGTTTTAGATTGCGGATTTACTAAAATGTCGCGATCGTCATCAGTAATAAGCACAAGATCGTAACCACTTTCTTTTGCTAAATCTGCAACAGAGGAGCGGATTTTTAAATACAAATCTCTAAACATTAGCGAGCGCTCATTGTCAATTTGCATTTCAGCGAAACGCCTATAACTCATTGCTTCTAATGAAAGCTGATCCAGTTGTTCTACGATAGCTTCTTGGTCTGATTCTGCCGCACCTTCCAAAGATTGCTGCAGTACTTCAATGGTTGAAATTCGTTTTTTACTCTCGTCTTCTATTTTTGTGACAAGATCACGAAGACGCGCCTCAGAGTCAACTCGCTCTGTTAAGTCTAAAGTAACCTTTTCAATATTAAAAGTGACAACGACTGTTGGCTCTTGAATATATGCCGTGGTTGCAACTGCTGCGTAACCTGCGCCGATTAAAACAACGCTCATTAGCATAATGCTTAACATACGTCGTCGTAAAAATGTTTTCGTAAACATGAGGTAGTCCTTAAATTCAAAACAGAGAAATATTTCATCTAATTGTACGTGGTTTAAGCTAGGCGTATTGCGTTAGAAAGGCAATTGCACACTAAAACTAAACGTTTTCTTTTTATCCGATTCTTGTTTCACAATAGGAAAGCCAAAATCAAATGCGAGCGGAGCTTGACCTAACTGGGGTATATGTAGATGAATACCTGTCCCTACACTTACCCGATAATCATCGAAGCCAGGGGTTTCAAGAACAGTGCCGCTATCGCAGAAAAAGATCATTGTGACAAAACGATCGACAACAGGAAATTCGTATTGAGCGCCTAAGTAGAATTGCCAATCCCCCCCAATAGCTACATTAGGGTCTCCATTTGCGACCCGAGGTGTACCCTTAGGCGAGATTGAACGGTAGTCAAACCCTCTGAAGGAACGTCCACCAAGATAAAATCGTTCAAATGTTGGCGATGCGCCGCCAAAAATGTAACCAATTTTGTTATCAATTCGAAGTGTGGAAGTACGCCCAAGAAAATCACGCTCAACTGCAAAATATGAAGTGTAAGAGAAGAGTGTCTTTGTGAACGTGTAGTCACCCCCGGGGATGCCAAATTGGTCAAGATTCATTGCTATTCTAGAGCCCTCGGTGGGGTTGATATAAGGCTTTAATGTCGTTCGCGCAACATTAAAGCCAACCGAGTTAATATTGCTTGGGCCTCGATCCGCAAAAATTTCCTCTGGCACATTCTCATCGATATCGCTGAATTTAATCCGATCAGCTTGTATCGAAAGCCCACCGTACCAAATATCGCCCAACTTTCTGCCAAGGTTTGCGTAGCTATATAAAGTCTCCTGATTGTAATCCCCATAATCTCTTTTCTTCCAACCCACATTACCGCCGAGTGAATAATCAGTATCTAAAAATCGCGGATCAGTAAGTCCAGTTTCATAGTTAAAAATCTCATCGCCAGGCTGAAACGCCATTGTAAATTTTTGGCCAGCTCCAACAAACGCTTTTCGTTGCCAAAACTCGCTCCAGCTCTCTGGCCAATCTGCGACATCGAAGTTAGCCTGATTTAATGATATGTTCCCAACTAACCCAGAGTCACTCCCCGCCATTACTCCAAAGTTTAATGAACCTGTTTGCGCCTCATCAACTTCTACAAGAAGGTCCCGAACATTAGGTCGCTCAGGATCCTCAGGTTGCACGGTCATTGTTACTTTATTGAATAATCGAGTTTTCATCAGCCGCTCTTCTGAACGTGCTGCCTCAGCAATGTTAAAGGGATACCCTGGTTTTAGGCCTAAGCGGCCACGAATTACTTTATCTTTTGTTAATGAGTTGCCACGAATTTCAACAAGACCAACTTTTGTGGGAGCACCTTCCGTAATGACGAACGCAATGTCAATCGTTGCGCCGGGTTGAGCGTGATAGGGTATTGCTGTGGCAGCATCTACATCCAAGGCGCCCCGACCTCCAAACATCGCCTGGCGGGCCTTTTTTACTGCTAATTGTTTTGGGTCAATATCGATGACTCTTCCAAGAACACCATATGCGTTATTGATTGTCGCAACGGCTTTGTTCATATCGATTTGCCTAAAGACATCCCCTCTCTTCATCCCTATTTTTCCACGGAGTTGTGCTTCCGTGAAGACTGGGGGCACATCGCCAATGGTAATAAATTCTGCTGTAATCCCACCAACAATGTACTGGGGGCCCTCTTCAATTAAAAAAATCACGGCCGCTTCTTTATCATTCGGGCTCAGTGGATCTGAGTAAGAAACACGTATGTCGCGAAATCCATGGTTGATATAAAAACGTTTTAAACTAGCAACATCCGCTTCAAGCACCTGCTCATTCAACTCGCCACGACGAAAAAAAGGTACTGAAACATTCGTATCTATTTCGGCAGCAAGTTCTTTATCTGAAAATGCGTGGTTGCCAGAAAAAGAAAGACCTTGAACGCGAACTCTCGGGCCTTCCATAATTTTATAAATTAAGACAACGGATTCATCGATTCGCTGCCCAGTAAATTCATCAACGTCTTTTCCATATATTGTCACCTCAGGAAAGACTTCCACAAGGTAATTCCCCTTCTGTTCATACAAATCCATAATTGCACGCTTGCCTCGGTCAATTGCATCCTGGTCTCGACCAACTCCTCGAAATACCGGAACTACGGCAAGTAATTCATTATCGCTAATCAGCGTATTGCCTACAACTGAGATTTGAGTAACAATTTGTTGTTCACGAAATGTATAAATAACATGAACCGTTTGATCAGCTTGCAACACAACATCAGCTGAAATGTATTTAAACTCACCTAAATGAGTCAAAGTGTGCACATCACCTTCAACAGTAGAAGCTTCGTATAACTGCCCCACTGTTGATTGAATTAGATTTTGAACTCGCTGCTCAGTCACACGGTCAAGGCCCTCAAATTCAATTGATGATATAAAGCGATCCTCAAAGGCTCCAAAAAGCGAGGTGGAATGAAGGAGCGTGCACAAGAGACAACAAAATATATTTTTGAAGAATGGCATCCGTTTGGAGAAGGATACCTTCGCAAGGCAACACTAACAACCACTTCGACGGCTATCGAAGTACAATACCTTACTTAAAAAGGTATCATTTTAATGACAAACACACAAGATTTACACGCCACGCCATTCTCACAATACCACCTTGAACAAGGGGCAAAAATGGTCGATTTCGCTGGCTGGGAAATGCCACTGCACTATGGGTCGATTATTGAAGAGCATAACCAAGTTCGAAATAGCGGGGGGCTATTCGACGTATCTCATATGGGGCGCTTGCGTTTTAAAGGTAAAGACGCATGCAAAATGCTTGATTTCATTTGTACAAGACAAATTCAGGGAATGGGTGAGGGCCAGATTCGATACTCACTGATCTGCAATGAAGCTGGCTACTGCCTTGATGATGTACTCGTATATTGCGAAGGAGACGCACATTATTCGATGGTTTGCAATGGCGCCAATCGAGAAAAAATTTGGAATCACATCCAAGAAAATAAGTCCGATTTTATTTGCAAAATAAAAGATGAGACCGAAGATACTGCAATGATTGCACTTCAAGGACCAAAAGTAATGGAACTCCTTGCAAATTTTTCAAGTGAAATCCAAACTTTAAAACGCTACAGATTTACAATAAAAAATCTTCTCATCGCTAAAATAATGATTTCGAGAACTGGCTACACTGGCGAAGATGGTGTAGAAATTATTCTCCCCAAGTCCTTTGCTCCAAAAGCTATTAAAATGATGCTAAAAAATATTGAGGACGAAAGCATCATCCGGCCTGCTGGACTAGGGGCACGTGATTCGCTCCGTCTAGAAGCAGGCATGCCTCTGTACGGGCACGAGCTGGATGAAGAAACTGATCCAATTTCAGCAGGCCTTTCCTTTGCTGTAGCACTTCAAAAAGGAAAAGGCGAAAATAAAGCTCATCCATTCATCGGGCAAGAAGCACTAAACCATATTGCGGACTGCGGCTCTAATAAAAAACTAGTAGGACTTGCACTGGATGAAAAGCGTTCACCTCGTCAAGGGATGGCTGTTTTTGAGAACGACCAAATCATTGGAAATATAACAAGCGGCTGCTTTAGCCCAACACTTAATAAACCAATTGCGATGGCTTATGTTTCTAGCCACTTTGAAGGAAACACCGTACAAGTTGATTTTGGCAAGCAAAAGCTTACTGCTAATGTGGTCGCACTTCCGTTTTATAAAATCTAATCGCGCAATAAACGAATTTCGTCGCGTAAAATTGCAGCAAGTTCATAATTTTCATTTTTAATTGCTTGGGCAATGCGTTCTTGTAAGTCCGCACGCTCAGAGGTGGGCAGTTTCGGGACGAGCGCTTCTTTCATCCCACGCAGTAATTGAACTTCATTAGAACTCTCATAATTTTCATTTAGCAACTCATGCAGTCGATGAAGCCCTTCATCGAGCGAGGCGATTGCTTCAATTGAATTATCTAGAGAAAGAGACCACTCTGCGGCTGAACGTGCACGAAGTGCGATAACTGGAGCCCTAAACTGCTCAAGCGCTTCTCTATCTTGCTCCTCAGAAGCATGGCGTTTGCACAAATCAAAGAGCCGAAGGTTGTTATCACAATCAAGAATAACATCTTCCCATCGATGCAGTGCAAATAGTGCTGCTGCTCGATGAGACCTCTGAACACCTTCTTCACGAAGTTGTCTGCATCTATCTGGCCCTATTCCACCGTCAGCACCCTGTTCTTCGTACAAATCAAGTAGAGAGGGATAACCTTCTTGAGGAAGACCATCTGGCCTACCTTGAAGTTCCATTTGAATCACACCCAGTTCTATTCTTAACTGCAACACCTCGCGCCCGCAAGACGTCTCGAGTATTCGCACATTTAGCTTCGAGGGCTCATAAGGCCATTGTTTCAAGATATCAGTAAGGTCGTTCATCGGCATAACACGAACAGCTTTCCTATTGTGACATAGTACCGCAGAGTGCGTTCGGGTTATACGGTTTACTGTTAAATAAGTTCCAGTAGAAAGATTGATTTATAGATAAATACTTCCGATGCGTACGTAGGATTTTGATAGCAACGGAAATAGGAGACATACGTGGACCTCGATCTTTATTTAAAACAAATCAATGAAGTCGCTTTACTTTCGCCAAAGGAGGAAAAAGAACTTGGTTGGAGAATTATTAACGATTCGGACCCAGACGCAAAAGACCATATGATTCGTGCAAATTTACGATTGGTCGTTTCAATTGGGAAAAGATATCTTGGCAGAGGCCTGACACTAGCTGACCTCATCGAAGAAGGAAATATTGGTCTCATTCGAGCCGTTGAGGGTTTTGATCCGGCACATGGAGCTCGATTTTCAACTTATGCTTCTTGGTGGATTAAACAGTCTATTAAACGGATGCTTATTAATGCAACGCAGCCTGTACACATCCCGGCTTACATGGTCGACTTAATTAATCGATATCGCAACGCGATGCGAATATTAACCGAAGATTTTGGACATGCCCCAACAAACGAAGAAGTTGCTGCATACATGGAACTGCCATTGAAAAAATTAAGCTCTGTGCGACGTGCAATGCGAGCATCCACTGGACGAAAACCGCGCACAGTCGGTGGCGAACCTCTCTCACTTTCAGACATTTTTGAAGACGAAAACAACAGGCCACCAGATGAACTTGTTGAACAACGCGAAACGATAAAAGACATCATGGGATTCCTTAGCCAACTCGATCATCGAGACGCTAGGATTTTACGTCTTCGTTTCGGACTTGAAGGCCAAGAACCGCTTACACTAAAAGAAATTGGAAACGTGATAGGATTAACTAGAGAAAGAGTCCGTCAAATTGAAATTGATTCACTACGACGTCTTAGAGATTGCATGCAACATGGAACTCCAATTCATGGGCGCCTGGCTTCTTAAAAAAGTAAAAGATTAAACTGGGATAAAAAATGCGCCCCTCCTAAAGAGGGGTCTTTTTTTCGCAAACGATTAATTTTTGCAATAACTTCAGATTGCGCTCCACCATCCTCCCTGAACCACTCCAAAATTCGAAGCTGGGCTAGCCAGTACCAATAAGCACTTTCGCCTTCCGGTCGCGTTGAATAAATTACTTGTCGCATAGAATTAATATCTCTTGTGCAATCTGCTAATCCTGCAACAGACTGCACTGTTGCTCCATTTTGCTCAATTACTTCTTGAAACAACTTCTTGGCCAGCACTCTATCTCCAAGTAGTCGATATCCTTCCGCGCGATAATACAAATCTGCATCTGCAGACTGGCTCAACGTGGATAACAAGAGTTCTCTGCATACTTCAACACCAAGCTGATGGCTTTGCGCAATAACATTTAATAGCTGGGAAGGCTTATTTTCGATACGCTCTTTTATCAGTTGTGCCAATACTTGAACTTGAACTTGATGAGTTCCTTTTAATTTCAACATTTTCTGTAATATTAAGAGTGCACCCTGGTATTCCTTTTTCATAATTTGCTGATTCACCTCATAAAGCAAATGCTGCACCATACCCTCTTCCTCAAATTGCAAAGCACGTTCCGCAAGAGCGGCGATGGTCGAATTAGGATGATTAGGAGTTATTTGAATCGGTCTATCCAAGCGGCGTAACCAATCAAAATACATTAAGTCCACTTCGCGCTGCGTACAGTCAAAATCAAGCAACCACTTGGCTAATCTATCCCAACCAAATAATGCCTCATCAATTGAGGGTGAAAGTTTTGCATATCCATGAGCAAATGGCGCTCGAAGATAACTCGCATCACATTCCTGCAAATGATTATCTGCAGAAACAAATAATCTTTGTGCGTCTTTTATATTGCCTTTTTCAAAAGATCGCTGTATTTCATACAACGCAAGCACCAATGAATCTTCAATATGAGTTTGATCGTTCTGAGCTAAAGCTACTGCTACTTTTTCAGCCAAATCGTGCTCCTTTCGCAACACAAAAAGTCGAAGCAACATTCGAAGACGCCTAGAATCAGCAATACCTTCAAGCTCATCTTGGATTGCACTGAGATGATGAGCGCAATCCTGAATTGATTCGGACGAGTGCTCCATTTTTATACCCGCTACCATAGATGCAAGAAAATGGAACTCAACTGAATTCATTTCTGTTGTTTCAAACGCAGATGCAGTGTGATTCAAGAGCTCTGATACAAACCGCAATTCTTCTTCATTAGGCAAACCAAAGGTCACTTGTGCAATCTGTGGTGAAGTAGTCCACTCGTGAAATAGTTTTTTAGTTTGAACATCAATTTGCAAAAATGCAGATGTAAGTGCCAAAACAAAAATACTCATGATGGCTCATCCAAGATAATGTTTGTATATTTTTCTTTTACAATAACATTGTAGGTTGCAATTGCATGATCCCAACGGGCACCCTTCGTCGGACGAATCCGAATTGGATGGGCTGGCGCAAAGAAGCCCGATTTTCTAATCCTAGTTGCTTGATTGATCTTTAAAAAGTGTGATAATTCATAAAGACTTGAAATAGAACCCCAAGGCCCTTCAAGACGCAGACGAATATCTGATGGAAATACCCCTGACGATTCTACAAAAATTACCAATGGCTCTTCATCAAGTGTAAGTATTTTTTCGTGGCTCCGGATAGGAACATCCATAGGGAATGTTTTCTCCGCAGTCTGAAAATCAGTCGCAACCATAAAATACACGAGCAGTAAAAAAACCACATCAATCATAGATGTAAGATTCAACCCAATTATTCCTGCGGTGCGCCTCTTTAGAATCATAGGTCGTCGCCAGCTACGACAAGTTCTAACTTAATCAAACCGCCTGTATTTCGAATCGTCTCGATGACTTCATAGATGTAAACGTATTGCGTTCCACTATCCGCACGTAAATGAATCTCTGATACCCCATCATTCAGCTGCGCCTCAACAATTGCGGTCAGTTCGCTCATAGCATCATTGGCAATAGTACGTCCTGCGATGACAATACCTGCAACAGTTCCATTAGTCATAGGAACAAGATTAATTGTTAAATGATCTGTTTCTTCAGAGATACTTGCTTGGGATTCATATGGATGTGGCAAATCCATTGGAACAATATCTTGATCAACGATTTGCGACACCAATACAAAAAAAACAATCAGCAAAAACGTGACATCAATCATAGGAGTCATATTTGCATGAAGCGAAGATGTGGGCTCCCTCAAATTGCGCATTAGCTGGCCTCTATAGCTTCATGCAAATTGCCAGAGGAAGCTCTTTCCGACATACTACTTTGTACTTTTTTTTCGCCCGATTGAATCGTTGGTCGAAAGTTATTCAAGATATCCTCTGCTTCGATTGTCGCTTCAACAACACATTCGTCTATTTTGTTGCGCAATATTGCGTAGCCTGAAAGCGCTGGTATAGCCACTACAAGGCCCCAAAACGTTGTGGTAAGCGCTGTACCAATTCCTCCTGCAAGGGCAACAGGGTCAGCGCTGCCGCCGGAAGTAACAATTGCTCCAAAGGCAAGGATCATGCCATACACCGTTCCAAACAAACCAATCATTGGACTCACTTGACCAAACACATTAAGCAGCTCAATCCTGCGCAACCGCATTGTTGCTTGTTCATCCGCAGTTTGCTCAAGCGCGCGAATCATCTCTTCGCGCGACACAAGTGTTTCATAAAGTTTTTCGCCATGCCGGGTTCCGATGAATTTGACCTCGTGGGTTGGCGTTTTGAGGAGATTTTTAATGGTATCAGCCAACAATTGTAATGACGCTGCAGGAGCTTTCTGGACGAAAATATCACCATTTTGACCGTTTCTAAATGCAAATATCACTAGGTCGACTGCCTGATCCAGATCCATCATAAATCGCGTCATGTTCGGATCAGTAATAGTTATAGGCAAACCGTTCCTAATTTG
>CAJWSE010000035.1 GCA_913046275.1 uncultured Phycisphaerae bacterium
TGTGAGAAATTAAAGATTTTAATGGGCGAACCAATTCATCCACCTCTACCCCATCAAGAGTCGTAATTTTTAATGACATCTCTGCCCTTGTAATTTTCCACGTAAAACGATGCTGCAGCGCTTCAAGCATAAAACTTGCTGAAAGCTGATCCGTTTTTGGGGTCAACGTTGCCGACACACGTATATCCGAAATTGGTTCACTGCGCATTGTTGGCATAAGCATGTTATACGGCAGCCAATCATCAATCATAATTTTATTGTGATCCCATTCCAACATTGATGGGCTCGCTGTATCACAAAGCCATACACGGTCATTCGTCGTCCAAGCACCTGAAGGCTTGCAAAACCAAGGGCTTCCTCGCCAAGGTCTTGAGAGTGCCATCGTATCTGTTGGGATTGCATCTGTATTAGAAACAGGCCGCCATAATGATTGCTGAATATGCTCTGGCTTGCGCTGAATCGTAAAGTTAACGCCATCCTCTGATGCAAAAATTTCGCCGTCTGCAATCCAAATCGTTTCGCCTGGTAAACCAATCAGTCGTTTAATATAGTTTGCTGAAGGGCCCTGAGTATCTGTTGGGTTTTTAAAGACAACCACATCATATCGCTCTGGACTAAAAAATGGATATAAGGTTTTTAAGACAAGCACTCGGTCACCACTGCGAGGTTCAACTGACTTTGCTTCTGCCATTGACAAAGGGACATTCCTACCAAGCAATGGATCTGAAAACCGTTCTGGTGAAACGGAGCGCTTGCTATCAAAGCCCACTGTAAAATTTTGACCTGTTTGATCACTATGCTTTAAAAGATGTTGCCCTAAAAGTGTTGGAGCCATTGAACCTGTTGGAATTACAAAACCTTCGATAACAAAACCTCGAAAGACCATTGCAAGCACAAAGGCCACAACAAGGGATTGAAATGTATCGATAAGGTTTGTTTTTTTTGTGACTGATTCAGTCATCGTTTATCCCTTATCAGAATCATTCTGCTTGTTACTTCGACGCTTTCGTCTTCTGCGACGTTTTTTCTTAGGCTTATCAGCGGAGGAATCAGCTACTTTGTGCGCTTCATTCGTGTTTTGTTTTCTGTCTTTACTTCGACGGTTTTTACGTTTTCTCGGCTTTTTCTTAGTTTTCTCTTCTTTAGGTAATTCTTGAACTTCCCATGGCCTTGGGCAGGTGTCAGGGTCACTCAATTCTTCAATAGGAAAAGCTACGCGCCTTTTGTCATACTCAAGTTCAACGAGTACAAGCTGTGTAAGAATCTTTCCATCAAGCACGATGGCCGGACCCTCTGGGGTGCCTACGCGAGTTTTCTTATGAGGCAGATTTTTCTTCAACTCGCGATAAGTTTGATCTTCATACCGTAAGCAGCACATTAGTCTTCCACAACGACCAGATATTTTTTGAGGATCTAGCGTTTGCTTTTGTTGCTTCGCTGCACGCATTGATACAGGAGACAACACTTTTAAAAAACTTTTACAACAACAATGTTGACCACATTTCTCATAATCAGCCACGAGTCGAGCTTCATCCCTGGCTCCTACGTGGTGCATTTCAATTCGATTTGGATATTGTGTTGCTAAATCTGAGACGAGTTTTCGAAAATCAACCCTATCTTCACTAATGAAATAAAAAGTGAGGACTTCTTCACCAAGTATTGGCTCAACATCGACGATTTTCATCGCAAGCTGGTGCTCTTTGGCAAGTGCCCTTGCATCTTTAACCCGCTTTGCCGTTAGACTTTTTAGTTCGCTCATTCTATTTAAATCTTCAGCGGTTGCGAGACGCAATACTCTTCCATTCGTATGGAAGGGGAATTTTTTCCCTCCCGAATTTTCGATGTATTCAAGCATTTGGTCCCTGCCTATTGAACTTCCGCAACCCGAATTAGAACAAGTTGTCGTGAGCATTTCGACCAGTTCTGTTCCACGGTGAGTCCGCGCAACAAGCTTAGAGCCGCATCCAGTTTTAATCCCACCTGCTTGCTTGTACTCACCAACCATCTTCAGATTCCCAAAACGTACAACAATCGTTTCTGGTTCTTCAATTTGTGCAAGTTGCTCCTCGAGCGTCAAAGCATCGCGCCTTGAAGGATCTGCATCTTCTTCAAAAACAGGTAGTGGAATAATAGCCATGTAAATTTATAATGAGTAAATCAACGATTAACTTGCGTTAAAATCGCTGTCAATAATTTCAATGTCATCAGGACGGTTTTCAGCTCCACTTAAATCCTGATCCTCAAGTGGGTTCATACGTGATTGCTTTGAAATTGTATCCTTTTTAGGACCATGTTTGAGGTCATGCAAGGTTTTTCGTTGGCGTTTTGTAAACAATAATCGAATTGGAATCTCACTATACGGCAATTCTTCGCGCAATCTATTCATCAAATATCGTTCGTATTGCCCCTCAAACATTCCAGGATCATTCACTACAACTGCAATCGTCGGTGGCTTAACTGCAATTTGAGAAACATACAGTAGCTTTGCCACAGTCCCAAGCCTTGAGGATGGGCCACGCTCTTTCAAAATACTTTTAATAACAGCGTTTAACTTCCCTGTTGTTTCTCGATGTTCCGATTGAGCTTTCAAATTGAAGGCCATCGTCACGGCATCATCAATACCTTCAAGCTCCGTTGAGCTGATAAAAACAATTGGGGCAAAATCAAGGCCACGAAGTTCTTTTGTGATGTACTCCAAATAATCTTCTGGGGTTACAGATTCATCTACAAGATCCCATTTTGTAACAACAATCACTGTCGGTTTAAATTGTCTTTGCAATTCTTGCGCTAATTTTTTATCCACTTGGGATATGCGGTCTGTCGCATCTATCAGAAGTAATGACACATCTGATCGCCTAATTGATTGGAGCATCCGCCGATATGCATAGTATTCAATATCATCAGCGAAACTTTTTTGTTTTCGTACACCTGCTGTATCAATTGCTGTAAATGTCTTGCCATCAATTTTAAATTGAACATCAATAGCGTCTCTTGTTGTGCCTGCAATTTCAGAGACAATGACACGATTTTCTCCTGCAAGCGCATTAACAAGCGATGACTTACCTGCATTGCGTTTTCCAACCATTGCAAGTTTCAAGTCTGCATCTTGCTCTCGCTCACCAGTTACCCCATCAAGCCGATGCCATATTCGATCTGTCAAGTATTTGATACCGTGGCCAGATGATGATGAAACACAAATTGCTTCACCCAAACCAATCGCAGCTGCTTCGTGCCCATGAGCTTCCCATGCGCGCGAGTCGACCTTGCTGGCCACCACAATTACTCGGTTTCCAGCGCCTGCTCTCCGCAACATTTCACCAACAGTTTCATCAAGCGGTGTAATTCCAGATTGTGCATCAACTAGATAGAGGATGAGGTCGGATTTTTCCATTGCTTCTTTTATTTGAAATTCAATATCTGAAGTGAGATTACGCAAATCCATACCAGCGTCATCGATATGCTCACCTTCAACAACATACACTCCCCACCCACCAGTATCATGGACCTCCGCAAGACGCGTTTCCGTACCCTGGGGCGTTTTTAGAGGTGGATCAAGCTCTAGAACAACACTTACCCTGTCCCTCGTTACGCCTGGAGTCGGATCCACAATGGATACCCGACGCCTTGCAAGTCGGTTTAGCAAGCTTGATTTACCTACATTAGGTCGGCCAACAATAGCGATGCGCGGTAAGGACATTCCGTCTATTGTATCACTCCCGCCACTACCTGCCTATTTATAACTAGCATAATCAGGAATGCGCTACAATTGGCCAGATGTCCACTCCGTCAAAAGGTCTACTTGTCGTGATTTCTGGTCCGTCAGGTGTTGGAAAGACCACAATCGTCCACAAAGTGCAAACAGCGTTCCAGGCGATATTTAGCATTTCAGCAACAACAAGACCCAAGAGTAGTAGCGAAGTAAATGGTCAAGATTATTTCTTTATTTCAGACGAAGAATTTGAATCAAAGATTCAAGAGGACGCTTTCCTGGAACATGCAGAGGTCTTTGGGGTGCATAAATATGGGACATTACGCAAACCAGTAAATGAAGCTCTGCGCGATGGCAAAATCATGCTTCTTGATATTGATGTGCAAGGCGGCAAGCAAGTTCGGGACAACATGCCAAATTCATTGCGTATATTTATACTTCCCCCAAACGAAGACGAACTTCTGCGGCGACTTGAAGCAAGGGGAAGAGAAGACAGTGATTCTATTCAACGAAGATTTAGGGAAGCGAAAAATGAAATCAAATTTGCTCGTGAAAGCGAAGCATACGAATACTTTGTTACAAATGATAATCTAGAGCTTGCAATTGCTGAAACAATTGCCATTATTCAATCAGAAAAAGAAATAACTCACACGTAACATGAAGCTCATCGCTTGCATTTACTCTATGTTTTTAGCGCACCAATTGTTTGGTGTGCCGATTGAAACAATTCATTCAAAAATCAGTAATCCTATTTCGCCAATCGGTGGCATTTTTATGGCCCCACTGTTCAGCGAAATTCCAGGAGATGATTGGCCTGAAACAATTTCTATTACCCTCGATGACGGCAGTGAACTTAAAGGGTCTGTGATTTGGATTGAGCTCAAAAATAAACATGAAAATTGGACTATTTCCAATGATATTTCAATTGATTACATTCATAAAACAAATAATACAATGGATATTCATCCAAAAGATACAACTACTGGGCCTGTAGTATGCACTCAACTACCACCAGGCTATTCGGGGAAAGTTACTGTAGGTTCTCATGTAATCGAACCTATTTGGTTTGAATTGCCCGATGCGCTACCAAATTTAAACCTCACTGCAATTAATGATACGAAAAAACTATCGCTGGGTGCGAAATATACTAGTGAACTGAGCCAAGCAACTGGTTACTGGAGAGCGACACTTCTAGCATCTCGAAAAGGAATGGCCCCATCACCTTTTGATACTGATCTTGTGTCTGCGTTAGTTGCAAAACACCAGGAACAGATTTGGCGTATAGCGATGAATAGGCTTGCCAAAGCAAGTCGAGGAGTCGCGGCTGAATGCAGAGATTTATTGACAAATATTGGTTTCGATGGCGATATTGAATTCGCATGCTGGGTAACAGAGAGCGAGAATCAACTGCTTTCTTTATGCTTTGACCAAAGCCTAACACCAATACAACTTGCGTCCAGAGCGCTACAGTGGTGTGAACGACAACAGCCATTTCTTTTTTGGCTTGAACAAGTGTATGGAGATCAAGTTGTTTTAGCAATTTCTAATCCAACACTAGAGCCTATACTTTTAGCCTTAAAATGGCGAAAAGGCAATGATGTTCCTCTTGCAATTGAAATACCGCCAAAGGAAACTTCCCGAGTTCAAATTCCTCGAATTGAAGTTATGGATCTTTCTATTTTTGGCCCAGAAACTGCGGAATCCAGTATCGAATGGCTTGAATTGCAAATTGATCAACATGTCATCTCATTACCAATCGTACCTAAAAAAGTTATCGCAAGACCACCTGGAGTAACATTACCAGCGTTCTACAGTAATTGGACTTTGCCAAATGTGCGAAACCAAAAACCAATAGTCCTGAAATCAACAAATCAAACATCTTTGCAGCTACGAAAAGTATTTGGCAGGTGGGAGTTTTTTTTCTCTTGCCAAGCACACGTCAACACAAAAAATTCTAATGGTGATTCCATTACCGTCTGGAACCCAATAGTCGACGAGACAATACGCGTGAAACCATCAGATCATACAAATACCATCGACGGGTGGGACGCTGTCGTCGAAATACCCGATCATTGGATTGTAGATAGCTCTATTTCATTTTCTGCGAAACGTGATTTTCAAGGAGAAAAAATACAAACCATTCCTCTGCCAACCGTGCCATGGTTTGTTAAGAACGAAGAACTTCATTGGCCTGCTCCAATTGTCGTTGATGTATCAAAATGGGATGAAATAACATTTCCTAACTAATTTTTCAGAAACTTATTTGTCCCAAAATGCCAATTGCGCCAGCATTTTCAAAGTCTTCAGATTGCAGCAACTGCCTACCACTACTAACGACTTCAAGGTGCCCACCAAAAACAATGCCACCTAAAAATGTTAACTCAAATTTTGGGGTAACTTGATACGTTGCTCGGAGACTTAATGGCCATGCTGTAGCTTCACCTGCACCATTGGGAGCATAGCCGTTGCCGTCCAGTTTAAACCGCTGAAAACTATAGGAATATCCTGCACCAAATTCCCAATCTTCGCGAGGAGACCAAACCAATTCGACGCCTGTTCGACTACCAAAACGAGTTGATATATCACTTGTTAATCGAAGGTTATCAGCCAATTTCCAATTCAAAATAAAGATTGGAAATAAACGGGGATCAGCATTCACTTGCCCAATAATGCCCACACCGCCACCAAGTGTAAAGCCGCTCGAAAATGAGTGGGCCATCGCAATTGTTCCGCCAGCCTGAGTACTTGTAGATGCGCTATCTTCATAACTCGCTTTTCCAATTGCACCAAAATACCAACGATTTTGATTATTAAATTGATGCATCCACTGTAATGAAAATTCAACTGTATTGATTGTTTCCCAAGGATTAAGAGAACCAAGACCACTTGCACCACCAAAACTCCAATCGTCTCGCTGATATGCGAAACGGAATTGCAAATCATCTTCATCCCCTATCATATTATCGATTCGGAGTTCAGCTCCCGTATATGAAACCTCTACATCACCACCATTTTCAATAGAAGATTCAAATTGATGATAGTAATGAAAATTAAGTGTTGTGTTATAACTCGGCGACGGTTCTGCTACTTGCGCTAGCACGAGAGAAATCAATAAGGTTACATTCATTCTGTTACTTTCATACAGTTGACATCGGTAAGGTTTCGATAATGTTCGTCAAAATTTCGTCACAGCAGACACCCTCTGCATCTGCCTCAAAATTTAATATGCACCGGTGTCGAAGTGCGGGTAATACAACACCTTTGATATCATCGTAATTAACAGTAGGTCTTCCCGCAAGCATCGCTTTGACCTTACCACCAAGAACGAGCGTTTGCGCAGCACGAGGCGACGCGCCAAATCTTAAAAATGATTTTACACTTGGTGTTGCAAGGTCACTATCTGGATGTGTTGCGAGAACAATGCGCACTGCATAATCTTGCACCTGCTCTAAAATCTCGACTTCTCGAACTGCTTGTTGGTACGAAAGAATTTTATCTGTATCTAGAACTCGCCTAACTGTTGGTTCATGACCACTTGTTGTTCGATCAATGATTTCCATTAATTCGTTTCGCCCAGAATAACCAACATGCAAATTAAAAAAGAATCGATCAAGCTGAGCTTCGGGCAGTGGATATGTCCCTTCTTGTTCAATTGGATTTTGTGTTGCCATAACAAAAAACGGCTTATCAAGGAGATGGGTTTCACCTCCAACAGTTACGGATTGCTCTTGCATTGCTTCAAGCAATGCTGATTGAGTTTTAGGTGTTGCACGATTAATCTCATCGGCGAGGACCATTTGAGCAAACAAGGGGCCCTTCCGAAACTCAAAGCTTCGTCCCTGACTATTCTCAACAACAACGGTAGTCCCCGTAATATCTGCTGGCATGAGGTCTGGGGTAAATTGAATGCGTGCAAACTGAAGGTGTAAAGCGTCACTTAAAGTACGAATCAGAAGCGTCTTTCCTAAGCCTGGCACCCCTTCAAGAAGTGCATGACCGCCAGCAAACAAACTTATTAACACACCTTCAATAATTGCATCATGCCCAACTACTGCTTTTGATATCTCCTTGCGCAACTTTGCGTAGTCTGCTTGAAATGGAGTTTGAGATTCGGAACTGCCAATTGACATCTGAGTACGATAGCATCAAACTATAAAAAAAGCCCCTCCTATTTGAGGGGCTTATCTATTGATTGCGATGTTTTACTCGGCCTTTTCAATCATCCAGTATTCAATGTCAATTTGAGTTTGGCGGCCGAATACTGTAGCAAGGACCCGAACAACTCCCTTCTCTGGGAAAATGTCATCTACTGTTCCTTCATAGCCCATAAATGGACCATCTTTCACACTAACATGATCGCCCTTAGCAAACTCCAGCTTAACTTCGGCGACTTCTTCTGGCGCTTGTGAGTCGTATAACATTTTGTCGACTTCTTCAGTTGACATTGGAGTAGGCTTGCCCGCTGTGCCCACAAAGTCGCCAACACCTGTTGTTTCTTTAATGAGGAAGAAAACGTCTTGCGAAATACGTGCATCGATTAGTCGCATTTCCACAAAGATATATCCAGGGTATAACTTTGTTTCAGTAATTTTTGTTTTCCCTGTTTTAGTTAATGTTTTAGTCTTTTCAGTTGGAACCATGATTCTGCCAACAAGGTGCTCCACACCTTCAATTTGCACTTTCTTTTCAAGCGCGTTACGAACAAAATCTTCCTTGTTTGACGCCACCCGAAGCACAAACCAATTCATGCCTTCTTGTGTGCGCGGTTCTTCACCTACAGGCATAGTTTCTTCAGGCTGCGGCTCTGATTCTGTAGCTATGACTTCTTCTACATGTGAAGCTGTTTCTTCTGTCGAATCTATGTTATGTTCTGTTTCAGTCATCGTGCTTATTACCCTTACACTGATTGTAATACGTCTGCCCATTGGAAGAACGCTGAAAATGCCAAGTCAGCAATCTGACAGAAAATCGCTATGAAAAGTGTTAGTAAAATAACCAAAATAGTCGAGCCAACAATTTCTCGCCGTGTTGACCAGTTAACTTTTCGCATTTCACCCTCAGTGGCAATCATGAACTCAACTAATTTTGCTCTGCGCCCAATTAGATGAAAACCAATCAGGCCGCATACAGCAACAACCGATACCGCAACACCACCTTGGACATACACTGGTTCAACTTCACCGATTCGAACACCGCCTAATTGATCCCAAATCCAAACGGCACCCATCATGACAAGCAGGCCAAAACCGATAGCTGACATCAGTCTTACCCAGTAACCCTGCCCTTGTTTGTATATGCCTACACTCATTTGTGCCTCTTTACTGTATTTCTTTCCAAAACACGCCGGGAGTGACTCGAACACTCAACCTGCGGATTTGGAATCCGCTGCTCTGCCAATTGAGCTACCGGCGTCCATGCACTCGAAAAACGAGTGCGAAAATTTATTTCCGCTTAATCTTGTGAAGGGTGTGTTTACGAAGTCGAGGACAGTACTTTTTATAGCCTTCCTTAACTTTTTCATCAATACCACCCTTAACGCGGATGCTTGTCCGGTAATTCAAATCACCTGATTCGGTACACTGAAGCCAAACATATTCTCGATCTGTTGATCTTGCCATAGCAGATAAAACCTCTCAAACATGATTGCCCTAGGGGAGGATTGACACCCTCCCCTAGCAGCAAATCCATGTTTTATTCAATAATCTTGGTTACAACGCCTGAACCAACAGTGCGGCCACCCTCACGAATCGCAAAGCGGAGGCCATCTTCCATAGCAATTGGCTTGTCTTCAAGGTCAATTGCCATTTGTACATTATCACCAGGCATACACATTTCTGCACCACCAAGTAAGTCCAATTTGCCAGTCACATCAGTTGTACGGAAGTAGAACTGTGGCTTATAGCCACTAAAGAATGGTGTGCTTCGACCACCTTCTTCTTTAGTAAGGATGTAGACTTCGCCTTCGAATTTTGTATGAGGTGTAATTGAGCCTGGCTTACAAAGGACTTGGCCACGTTCAATGTCTTCCTTATCAACACCACGAAGGAGACAACCAACGTTATCGCCTGCTTGTGCATCTTCAAGAATTTTCTGAAACATTTCAACACCTGTAACGGTTGTTTTCGCTGTTTCTGTGTTTAAGCCAACTATTTCAACTTCATCACCAACTTTAACAACGCCACGTTCAATACGGCCTGTCACAACAGTACCGCGACCTTTAATTGAAAAAACGTCTTCAACAGGCATCAAGAAATCTTTATCTTTTGGTCTGTCAGGTTGTGGAATAAAAGAGTCAACATTTTTCATTAATTCTAAAATTGAGTTTTTTCCAATTTCATCATCTCTTCCTTCAACTGCTGCTAATGCGGAACCTTTAACAATTGGAGTTTTATCACCTGGATATTTATATGATGTTAAA
>CAJWSE010000036.1 GCA_913046275.1 uncultured Phycisphaerae bacterium
TAATGTTAACTTTGATCTGGTTTTTAATTTACTGAAGAAAATAAAGTATAAAGGAAACTATATTCTTCAAACTGCTAGAGGTATACCAGGAAAAGAAAAAAAAAATATTTTAAATAATCTTAAATTTTTAAACCAATACAAATGAAAAAAAAAATACTTATTACAGGTTCGTCCCAGGGAATTGGTTTTGCAATAGCTGAAAGACTTGTGAAAAATAAAAAAAATTTTGTTTACATAAATGGTCGTCGAGTTCGAATGATTGCGTCAAACGGATTAGCGAAGAAAAAGCGACGTGCAAAAGTATCGAATCTGAAAACTGAGAAAAAAGCAATCAACCTAAAAACAAAACTTACAGCCAAGCAACTTCGAGAATACCGTGAACGTCTACTCAAATATCGCGCTCAATTGCTCGTCGATCTTGGCGCAATTGAAAAAGAAGCGCTTGATGCAAACGCAGACATCAGTCACATGCCAATTCACATGGCTGACGTAGGTAGCGATGCATACGATCAAGACCTAAAACTTGGCATGGCTGCAAGTGAGCGAAAACGAATTCGTGATATTGAAGCTGCGCTTGTTCGAATCAAAAAGAAAACCTATGGCGTCTGCCATTTAACGGGTGAAAAAATTCCCGACGCTCGACTCCAAGCAAAACCTTGGGCAAAATACACTCTCAAATCCGCTGAAAAAATAGAACGACAAAACCGTAGAAAATGATGAAATCTTGCTCTACACCAGCTTGGCAATCGCCAAAAGCATGGTTTGTCTTATGTACAGTGATAGTTATTGGTTTCACTGCGGACTTGTATACCAAATCGCTTGCCTTTGAGAAAGTTGCTGCGCAGCCAGTTATTTTGGATAGAGAACAGCTACTTTCGAATCCACACTGGACGCCAATTCCGATACATGAAGGAATAGTTGCAATCCCAGGCAAACTACTAAATTTCAGGCTTGTTCTTAACGACGGTGCTGTATTTGGCATAGGATCACAACAACGTGGATTCTTTATCATATTTACCTTGATTGCCCTCTGTTTTGCAGGCTGGATATTTGGGAAACATACTACCGCTAATAACACTCTGCCCCATCTAGCGCTTGGCTTGATACTCGGCGGTGGCCTTGGAAACCTATATGACCGTATTTTTATAGGCCGCGTACGTGATTTCATGTATATGCTTCCAGATCGGCACCTCCCTTTTGGTTGGTCATGGCCAGGAAACAATAGTGAAATATTTCCATGGATTTTTAATACAGGTGATATGCTGCTTTTAACAGGCATGGGAATTTTAATGATTTACTTTTGGCGACAGCCAGACATTAATAATCAAACTAACCAAGCAGCTCAGCAACTCGATCTGGATGAATCAAATCATCTTGATTAAGAAACAAAGGCAAACTTTCTAGCTGCCTTGCAAAGTCTAAAGTAAAACGCCCTACTTCTGTTCTTCGTATTTCCCTGCAATAGCCACCTGTCTGCAACAACTCACCTAAGTCACGAGCAAGGGAACGAACGTAAAAACCTTTAGCGCATGTAATATCAATCGTAACCAAAGGCCAGGAATACTCTAGGACATTCATTGAGTGGACGGTAACTTCTCTTGGTTCAAGCTTCACCTCTTTGCCTTTTCGAGCTACTGCATAGGCTCGGCGACCATCTACTTTTACAGCGCTAAAGATAGGCGGAGCTTGCAAAATTGTGCCCTCAAATGAAGCAACCGCATGTACTACTTCATCGATAGTGGGCGGCTTATCTACATTAACCTCGATTCGCTCAGTCTCAGCATCATGCCCAGAAGTTGTCGCAGACAAGTCGATTACAGTGGTATATCGCTTGTCAGTATCCATCAATTCACCAAGTTTTTTTGTCATTTTGCCTACGCCAAGGACGAGTACTCCCGTTGCTAAAGGGTCCAAGGTGCCCGCATGACCGGTTTTAGCTTTATGGCACTTACGGCGAACAAGATTTACCATAGACATTGATGTGGGGCCTTTTGGTTTATCGAGCACAATGACTCCGCAAAGAGATGGTTTGCTAGGTTCCTGCATATCGGTACAATACCGTGTTCACTGGACAGGTGACCGAGCGGCTGATGGTGCAGCATTGGAAATGCTGTGTGCGCCTTGTGCGTACCGCGGGTTCGAATCCCGCTCTGTCCGTTTTTTTGCGAGTATCAAATTGATTCCCGCACTCGGGCTGTAGCGCAGCTTGGTTAGCGCGCCTGACTGGGGGTCAGGAGGTCGGAGGTTCAAATCCTCTCAGCCCGACTTAACGGTTCAATGCCTCTTGAAAACGAAGTTCATCATGATGAGCCAGATTGATCGCGTTGGATCCGTATCTCACTAGCGGGTACAATTTTTCCTGAATTCATTCCAGGACAAGGTGTTTCTTTTTTTGCTCTGTCCCACGCTAATTTAGACTTTAGATTCTCTGGCCAAAACGGCCATGTTCTGCACTGAGAAGGCCTTGCGTCGTATAATTTGCAACCTGGCTTCTTTGAAGAGCGGTCAAGAAATACACAATCGTATTTGCCATTAATCACATTTTCAGTCAATGACCACCGAGCTCCTATTTTACGTGTGTAGTGCTTGTAAAACTGGTCAACAGAAATATCAAGCTTCTCAGCCATAGCACGACCTTCAGCGTCATTAAACCAAACAGCGCCTGGTGGACCTGTACAACAATTGCCACTTTGCGTACAAGAAAAACAAAGTCCCTCTCTAAACCATTCACTCATGCTCACTATCGTATAAGATTAAAAACCGTCAAGTAACCATTTCCGAAAAAGTAAGGAAAGTAAACGCATGCAAATTGAAGTTAACGATGTCATTCAGTCAATTAATGGAATTTTATTTTCTGAATATGTAGTCTATGCACTCCTCGCAACAGGCTTACTCTTCACGCTATGGAGTGGTTTTGGACAATACAGAGCTCTGACTCATGGTGTTTCTGTTGTACGAGGGAAATTTGATCACAAAGATGACCCTGGTGCGATTAGCCACTTTCAAGCTTTGTCTGCTGCACTTTCGGCAACAGTAGGACTAGGGAATATTGCGGGCGTTGCCTTAGCAGTCGCCATTGGTGGACCGGGCGCTGTGTTTTGGATGTGGATTATTGGTTTACTTGGCATGGCTTTAAAAATGACAGAAGTAACTCAATCCATGATTGCACGAGATACTTCTGACCCCTCTAACCCTCACGGCGGGCCAATGTATGTAGTAGATAGTTTGTTCAAAAAATCTGGTGGTAGAATTGGCGCCACTATTGGGGGTATTTTCTGTTTTACGCTTGTCCTTTCAGCAATTACTGGAGGCAATATGTTCCAAGCATGGAATGTAGCTGCTGTAACAACTCAATACTTTGAAGTTCCTGGCGTGTCAAACATTGAAAAAACTGATAGTTTTAATCCAGAAACTTTTGCCATTGGCATCCTGCTAGCTGTCATTGTCGGAAGCGTGATTATTGGTGGCATTAAACGAATTGGCTCTGTTGCTGGAAAACTTGTCCCTTTCATGTGCGTGCTATATTTAGGAGCTGGCCTGCTAGTCTTGTTATTAAATATTGGGGCTATCCCAGAATTACTTATGCTCATAGTTAAGTATGGTCTAGGATTTGGCGATGCCCCTGCAAGCGGAGCATTCCTAGGCGGCTCACTTGGATACGCTGCAATGTGGGGAATTAAGCGAGCACTCTTTTCCTCAGAAGCTGGGCAAGGTTCGGCTCCAATTGCTCATAGTGCTGCTCGATGCGATGAACCGGTACGAGAAGGCATTGTGGCTGGTCTAGAACCATTTATTGATACCCTCGTTGTATGCACAGTGACTGCGTTGATTATTTTGGCCAGTGGCGCTTGGAACCGTGGTCCTGAAGCACAATTCTCTGAACAAGCAGCTGTATCATTAGCTGTTCAAGACAATGAATGGGTGCTAACTACTCCACCACTTCCAGCAAAGAATGCCGAAGCAAAAAAGACGAATGGTGTAGCCAGTGAAGACTCTGGATGGTCCTTAAATGATTCTGTTTTCATGATGCTCAGAGCTGAGCAACAGGATGAAGACACTGGCGACTATCTACACAGAGTTTCAGGATCTGTGATTAAGGATGCAAATGGAGAATTTAATGTTGACTGGAAACCATTTGAAGCAGAACTAAATGATGATGGATCTCATACCCCTGTTTCCCTAGAAAGCCATGGAATCTGGGCAAATTACTCAGGAGCAAGTCTTACTGCACATGCATTTGATCGCACGATACCAGGTCTAGGAAAATGGCTGGTTGTAATCGCAGCATGGCTCTTCGCAATTTCAACTATGATTTCTTGGAGTTACTATGGTGAACAAGGGGTCATATATATGTTTGGTAAAGATGGAGCTATTTCTATATTTGCTGTAACTCTATATCGCATGGCATATACCGTGCTAGTAGCTGTTTCAACTATTGGTTTTATCACGACAGATCTGGAACTAGATATGTGGACCACCCTTGGACTAGGCGCAATGCTGGTTGCAAATATACCAATTATGTGGATTTATGGACCTAAGGCAATGACTGCCTATCACACATATATAGGAAAACTAAAGCGAGGTGAGTTTACGCAAACTGAAGAATAAGCTCTGCTGATTCTTTCTCGGGATCGTGATTTTCATACTGCAGCGCGTGCTTTTTAAGCAAATCTCCCATTTGACGCATGGCAAGAGGATTTGCTAGAAGATTCAAAGCAACCCCTGCAATATTGCTTACGTTGTTACCACAAGGTATAAACTCTGGAACAATTTGTTTGCCTGCAATTAAGTTAGGCAGCAAACGATATGGAGTTGTTAACATGATTTTTGAACCAATCATTGAAAATGGGTTAACTTTGTACATACCAATCATAGGCACTCCATGACGCATGACATGTAGTGAAACTGTCCCAGAAACATTCAATGCAAGATCTGCCCAATCTAATACAGTAGGCAATTCATCCGTAATAACTTTTAAACCATTTGAATATGGCATCACCCTGTCGACATCTTCACCCCTACATGCAATAACGGCTTCTGCTGACGGATGCTCTATGCAAATCCTTTGAAGAATTTCTTGTTGCATAGGGAGATTCTTTTTAATTTCATTTTTGCGCGAACCTGGAAGAAGCACAATGTTTGGTTTACCAACTGGCAATGCAATTTCGCGAATCTCGTCATTTATCATTGCAGGGTGCCCAATAAACGTAGCCGGCACGCCCCTCGATTCAAACCATTCTGGTTCAAATGGTAAAAGGCACATCACATGATCACTTAGCTGTCTCATTTTCCGAATGCGCCACGGAGCCCACGCCCAAAGTTGTGGACCTGCCAAATGAACAACACTACAACCATATCTCCGCCCAACTTTGCACACTGGCCAATTTGCTGCAGGCGAATCAACAGCGACGATTACATCTGGCGCATTTTCTTTAATCCACGAACCAACAAGATCGACGAGGCGCTTCACTCGTGTAAGTTCTGCAATTGCACCAACGCCCATTGCGGCATGTCGGGTTGTGTGGGCTAGAATATCCACGCCCTCGAATTCCATCTGCTGACCTCCCAAACCAGCTATTCGAATAGAAGGGTCAATCTTCTTGAGACCTCGTGCGGCCATTGCGCCTAACGCATCACCACTAGGTTCAAAGGCGGTCATAAGAATTGTTTTAGGTTTGTCTGAATTCATCTATATCAATTGAGGGTCTTCGGAGGTCTGATACAATACCCGAATGCTAAAAAGAACATGTACATGTGGTGACCCTCGGAAGAATAATTCCGCTGAAACCATCACGCTCAGCGGATGGGTAAATACCTACCGCGATCAAGGCAAGGGACTGGTATTCATTGATTTACGAGATAGATATGGCATGACTCAGGTCGTGTTTGATGCCGAAGATAGCCCTGCAGAGGTAATGGACATTGGCACTACACTAAGGCGCGAAGATGTCATTACTGTCAAGGGTGTTGTAAGAATACGGGATGGCAAACCGAATGAGAAACTAGAAACTGGCGAGGTGGAGCTTGTCGCGCAGGAAATTGAAGTCATCAACAGAACTGCGAAGTTGCCAATTCTACCAGATGACCATGATGCAGACAAAATTGGGGAAGAGCACAGACTGAAATATCGATACATCGATTTACGACGCCCAAACATGCAAAAGATTTTGAAGTTGAGGCATCAAATCACGCAGTTCACAAGAAACTTCTTTGCCAATAACGATTTTCTTGAAATCGAAACACCTCTATTGATTACTCCTACCCCTGAAGGTGCACGTGACTTCATTGTTCCTTCCCGCCACCAGGCTGGGCAGTGGTATGCACTTCCACAAAGCCCACAAATTTTCAAACAAATTTTGATGGTTGCCGGATGTGACAAGTATTTGCAAATTTGCAAATGCCTGCGAGACGAAGACCCTCGCGCCGATAGACAGGCAGAATTTACACAAATTGATCTTGAAATGAGTTTTGTTGAGCAAGACGACATTCTTTCCATCATGAGTGAATTTGCAACTGGTTTGTATAAGGATGTTGGCGGCATTGATTTGGGCGACCTGCCAAGAATGTCTTGGAAAGATGCAATGAATCATTATGGATCAGACCGCCCAGACACACGCTTCGATTTGAAACTGCAAGATATCACTGAAATTGCTGCCAAGACAGATTTTAAAGTATTCAATGAAGTCATTAGCACTGGTGGAGTTGTAAAAGCCATGCGAGTTCCAGGCGGTGCCGAAAAATTATCACGAAAGAAAACCGATGCCCTTGCGGAAGTTGCAAAAACATATGGAGCAGGTGGACTCCCTGTAGTGAAGTACCAAGGCGGTGAGTTCGTTACAGGCGTTGCAAAATTCGTTGAACCGATTAAAAACAAACTCGTTTCCACCCTTGGCTTAGAAGATGGAGACATTGTTATGTTTGGTGTGGGTTCATACCGAGTTGCATGTACCGCACTCGGCGAAGTCAGGCTGGCTGTTGCGAAAGAACTTGAATTAATTCCCGAAGGCATATTCAAAGGTTTATGGGTTATTGACTTTCCTATGTTTGATTGGAACGAAGAATCAAGACGCTGGGTTAGTGAACATCATCCATTTACAGCTCCGCTTGCATCGCATCTCGACATCCTCGAAAGTGACCCAGGCAACTGTTTATCCTCTGGGTATGATCTTGTAATCAATGGTGCCGAAGTAGGCGGTGGTTCGATTCGTATCCACAGCCCTGAAGTACAAGCAAAAGTCTTTGGTTTACTTGGGCTGAGTGCCGAAGAAGCAGAAGAAAAGTTTGGCTTCTTATTAAACGCATTACGCTTTGGAGCGCCTCCACACGGCGGCGTAGCATTTGGTCTTGATCGCCTTGTCATGATGATGGTTGGAACGGATAATATTCGCGATGTCATTGCATTCCCCAAAACACAAACTGGCGCTGATTTAATGTGCGAAGCACCAGGAGCAGCGGATCCAAATCAGCTCGAGGAACTCGGCATCATTATCCGTGAACCTGTTGACTCCACAATTCAAGAGTAAGCAAAGCAAATAGCTCTTGCGTGTAATCTGCTTTAGCATGCTGATGTGTTTGCAATAGCGAGAGACATTCTTTACGCTCTATAGGCAGCATGGAAAAAGATTGAGGTGCACGAAATGTGGAATCAAGTAATTTTCCGAGCGAACTTTGAGTTGTTTTAAACCAGGAAGAGAGCGGGTAATGTATAGGCTTCATTTGCTTACTCGTAGAAGAAAAATCTACTTCAATACCAACATGAGAAGCTATTGCATCAAGTAAAATAGACCTCTCTAATTCAAATATACTTCCGGATCTTCTTCGAGATTCCCCTGTAAATTTAACAACGATACTTTCGAGTGCAGTTTTTTCCCGGGGCTCTTTAAGTAAACCCTCACAAATAGTTTTGCCATTGACTTTTGCTTCACGGTATTGCCACAATGAGGATAACAAAGAAGGATCAGCAAATGGTTTTCCAAATAAATTGACAAGAAGTTTAAGATCTTCCGCCGGCTCTTTTCCTATTACACATTTAACTGAACTAACACTCCCGCTAGGCGCACATTGTCTTTGGCTGAGGGGAATAGAGCAGACTGGCAACAACAAAGCGCCGCCTTCTGGAACTAATCCAGTTTTGCTGTACTCTTTCACTCCTAGCTCAAGAGATTTACCTGGCAATTCAAGATTGTGAGCTATACGCAGCAGCGGCGAGGGCGAAGAACAAAAAATAAGCCCATCTCCTCCAGTTGCCAAATCAAGCCAATAGAGTGGTTTTCTGCCCGTACCAGTTCGCGTTAGATTAAGTTGCAATCGCTTGACATCCCATTGTGCAAAAGCACATTCTTTCCCCATATTGCCATCTAAAATTGCCCACAGTTCGCCCGCGCTCTCATCTAATGTTGCATCCGTAACCGCACGTGGTGAAGAGCTCAATAGAAGAATTTGAAGCAAGCCATTACTTGTTTCAGCTGAATCTTCATAGCGCCATATCGAGGTAGATGTGCGCAATGCAAGCGCGCCTTCAAGCCACTGAGCCCATTCAGGGGGAACTTCCCGCCCATCACGCCTCAGAATGCCTGCAATGCCGCTCATTTCGGATAGGGTACACCCCATGGCACACCGCAGTACAAATATTTTGACGTTTCTCATACTTCTTGGCCTCTTTGTGGGAGCACTTGTGGGGGAGTTCGCACTGTACGACCCAACGGGCTCAAACGTTGCTAATTTGCAATGGCTCAAAGAAGTCGGAAATCTCATCCTAATAAGACCGTTAAAAGTCCTGATTGTGCCTCTTATTCTTTTCAGTGTTATTTCAGGAATTACTCGAATTGGAGATCCTGCTAAGCTTGGAATTGTCGGGCTATCTACGCTGGTGTACTACCTTGCAACAATGTTTATGGCAGTAACACTAGGAACAATTCTCGTAACTTGGATTTCACCCGGTAACTTACCCATAGAAGTTCAACAAGCTTTAATCCAAACGAGTGAAATAACTACTACCATTGAACAAGCCCCCCGAGCGCTAAGTTCAGCTTGGCTGAATATTCTATATCAAGTAATCCCTGTAAATATTTTTAAAGACATGGTGAACGGCCAACCACTTGGCATCATTGTATTTGCGATAGCGTTTGGATTGGCTATTACTGCCGGCGGAGAAAAAACCAAATCTATTCGAGATGTTTGCAATGCGATATTTGAAGGTCTCATGATACTCGTACGCTGGGTTATTTGGCTTACACCGATCGGTGTTTTCTTTCTCGTAGCGTGGACGGTAGGAAAAATTGGCTTTGACTCAATCAAAGGGCCACTAGGCTGGTACATGGCTACGGTCCTAATTGGACTTGCCATTCATGGTTTTATCATTTTACCCCTTGTACTCTTTACGTTCTCAGGCAAAAACCCTTTTCAATTTATGTGGCGTATGAAACGGGCAATTTTTACTGCCATAGGTACTGATTCTAGTTCTGCAACTTTGCCAGTCACCATTGATACTGCTGAAGGTGAAGGCAATTGCTCTAAGCGTGCATCTAATTTCGTACTACCACTTGGCGCTACGATTAATATGGACGGCACTGCTTTATATGAGGCCGTTGCCGTAGTTTTTCTCTTTCAATTGTTCGGCATCGAGCTTGAATTTGGACAGTTACTTGTTGTTGTAATCACTGCAACACTTGCAGCAATTGGCGCAGCTGGAATTCCTTCCGCAGGTCTCGTTACTATGGTAATTGTAATTAGCGCCGTGAATATGAATCTTTCTGGCTCAGCAGATGGTCCATTGCCAGTCGCGGCGATTGGCATCATTATTGGGGTAGATCGAATCCTCGACATGTGTCGAACTGCAGTAAATGTCTGGGGCGATGCTGTTGGAGCAAAAATCATTACTCGCCTCGCGCCAGATTAAAACCTAGAGCGAGATGCTCCATCAAAAATCAGTCGTTTAGAGAGCTAATGTAGTGCTCAGCATCTAATGCTGCCTGACATCCCATACCTGCCGCACTGATTGCTTGGCGATAAACTGAATCGGCAACATCGCCTGCGGCA
>CAJWSE010000037.1 GCA_913046275.1 uncultured Phycisphaerae bacterium
AACTACTTTATCGCCAATCACCAACACTGAATCTGGCCAAGAAACATCGTCTCGTTTAATTGATTGAACATCTATCTTCACAATTTCCGGTCGAATTTTATATTTTTCAAATAATATGATTGCCATTAATGCAATGGATGTATGACTGTCAGAATCGCAATGTACAACTTTTATCTCTTTCAGTGGAACCCTACTGCAAAGTTGCACCGTCATAGATTCACCATCGCTACTTAAAACTCCAATTGGAAGAATGGCTAATTCCGCTGCACTTCGCTGATAGTCAATCGAAGATGCAAGAGCAACATCAATCGCTTCTATTTCTAGCTGACGAATCAATTCACTTGGCACGCGTGGGATAAGTTCAATGCCATCAATACAAGAAATCCCATGGATAAGCGGTGTCGCATTTAAAAAATTAACAACTCCTAATTTGATTTTTTGGTCAATAACAATGCTCATTTGTACATCATACCGCCCTAAGGAGTAATTAAGCACCCTTTCAAATCGTTATCGGTCTTAGAAACTATTTTAAATCTTTGGTTAACTTCTACAAATGATTATCCGATAGTAAGTGTGGAAAGATGTGTGTCTTCGAGCCCAAGTAACTAAAGCAACACACAAGGGACCGCTTACGAACGGACCCACCTACTATGCGCGTTTCTTGGGCTCGACGACATTAATCAAAAACTCTCTCTTCTCTCTCTAAAAACGCTTGTTCCCGTCACTCGTGACGGGAACCGTTTTTTATGCACAGTATTATTTTTAATTAGTAAAAAGAATATGTTTAAGCTAATGCGCGCCTATCTTTCTTTATGCAAACTACTTCTTCCTCTGATACAGAATATGTTCGAAGAACTTTCGGAGAAATTCTACTTAGAATAGCATGCGGCACCACCCTGGCAACATGAGCTATTTTCTCAAGCGTTGCATGAGAAGAATCATCTGTTGATATAAGTTCAATTCCACATCCGACACCTGTCTTTGAAATATCCGTCAAATCAATAGCAATCTGATCCATGCAAACACTTCCAACAACAGGCGCATCTCCAAGCGCATTTACAAATTGGTCATCGTAGACACGAACATACGCGCCTTGCCTGTCTCCCTCAGCGCCTACTCCCATCGGATACCCGGAAGCATAACCCACTGGAACGATACCAATTGTTGAATCGCGTTTTGTTGTCCATTTACCTGAGTAGCCTACGTGCTCCCCTGCCTTGACAGATCGAACATGTGCAATTCTTGTTCGCCATGAAATAACCGGTCTTGTTCCTTGAAGTGGCGGAACGCCATTTGGTACTACGCCTGTCCAGGCCAAGCCAACTCGAACCATATCGCGGTGCGACCAATTCCACTGAACGGTGGCTGCTGTATTGGCTTCATGAATCCGACAATTGGAAGGTAGCGGTTGCTGCAATTGCGAAATCACTCGATCAACTCTTTGATGCTGGAGAACTGTTAGCTCTTTATCATGTACAGCAGAAATAAAATGTGTCATTATTCCTGTGAGTCGAAAAAGCTTATCAGCCAAAATTGACTCTATAAGCGAAGCGGCTTCATCGGTCGGACATCCACCGCGATGTAATCCTGTGTCAATTTTCAGTTGCACATTAATTTGCATTCTAAAATGCCTCGCCCAAGCAGCAAGTGAATCAAGATGTGCGCGATCATGAACTACAAGATGCACCACTCCTTGAGAAATTCCATGATAAATGGGGTGGCTTGGATCTATGAAATAGACTGGCGCAAGAACAAGCAAAGGTCTAATAACGGGCACTGAAAGCAAATCACCCGCTTCTTCAGGGCTATACACTGCAAACATTTCTGCATAGTTGCTCAAGCGGGAGGCTACTCGAACTGCACCTAAACCATAGCCATCTGCTTTTACGACTGCACAAAATCCGCACTTTTCACCGATATGTCTACGAATAGCTACACAATTCTGATCAATTGCATTTAAATCAATCTGAACCATGCTGTGTTGTAATGTTTTATACGTATGCATCCGTGCAATTCACAATATAACCCAAAAAATCTACCAGTACTCTTATACTACACTTTTATCGTCCACTATTCGATCGCATCACCAGATCAATTGGAAACAAATGACTACACCTAAAATTGATCTTGAAATATTTGATACAGAACAGACATTTGCTGACATAGGGTTAAACGAATCCTTGCAAAAAGGTGTTGCTGAAGCTGGCTTCACAAACCCGACAGTTATCCAATCAAAACTTATTCCACTTGCTCTAACTGGATCAGATGTTCTTGGACAGTCAAGAACGGGATCTGGTAAAACTGCAGCTTTTGGTCTTCCTGCACTCAATATCCTCAATGAAGAAGATGCCTATGGTGCACTCATTCTGGTTCCTACACGAGAATTGGCTATTCAAGTTGCCACAGAACTCGAACAACTAGGCAAGTACACCAATATAAAAGCTGTTCCCATTTATGGCGGCCAGAATATCAATACACAAATCAAAAAGCTAGAGAAACGGCCACAAATAATTGTAGGGACCCCGGGCCGAGTTATGGATTTGCACCAACGCGGAAATCTCCCATACGATCAAATTAAGATGGCTATTCTTGATGAAGTTGACCGCATGCTTGACATTGGTTTTCGTGATGACATCCGAAAAATCCTTGGAGGCTTACGCCAAAAACACCAAACATTATTTGTTTCAGCAACTATTTCAGATGAGATTAATCGACTATCTAAAAAATATATGACTGATGCTAAACAACTTGATGTCACTTCCTCATCTGGAAGTTTAACAGTTGCACAAGTCACCCAAGAATATTTGCCCGTGCAACCATGGGACAAACAGCGATTGATGTACCATTTGTTGACCCACGAAGAAGCGCCGATGACACTCATCTTCTGTAAAACAAAAGCGACGGTTGATAAGCTCACACGTTTTCTACAAAGGAAAAAAATTGATGCTGCTGCCATTCATGGAGATTTGCAACAGAGTAAGCGCAACAGTGTGATGCAACAATTACGTGATGGTAAACTTACTGTACTCATAGCGTCAGATTTGGCTTCGCGAGGAATAGATGTTGAGAACATCACGCACGTTGTGAATTATGATGTTCCAGAAGACCCAGAAGTATACGTCCATCGGATTGGAAGAACAGCACGGGCAGGTCGCAATGGTGTCGGATGGATGTTTGTTACACCGGAGCAAGGTCAAATGCTGACACAAATCGAAGCGCTAACAAACGTTGAAATACCCATAAAAGAATACCCAGACTTTGAGCCAGGGCCAGAACCGAAAATTGTTCGTGAACGCAAAAAACAAGAAGAAAAACGAATCGAAGAGTCACGTCAAGGAAAAAGTCGAACGAAAATTGATGTTCCAAGTGAACAAGAAGGCAAAGATGCTGCAAGTTTCCCTGGTGGGATTGTGCCAAAAGGTTTGCCAAAGAAAAGCATGGGCGGCAAAGTACGTACTCGCAGGCGATGACTCTAATAATCTCTGAACATGTAAAACAGGCCATGCACTCTGGATATCCTGTTGTTGCATTAGAAACTGCTGTACTCACTGCTGGATTGCCAAAAACATCGTGGAGAACTCGATACGGCCATTGCCCTTCTTACATTGATGAATCTCTTCCCATCAATATTGCGCTTGCTCAAGCAATGAACACACGCATCGCAAGCAAAAATGCAATGCCAGTATGGATTGGTGTTCTAGATGGGGTTCTTCATATTGGATTGAGCCCAGATCAATTAAACAAACTAGCCCGTGATGAAGATGCAGGAAAAGTTTCCTACGCTAATATTGCAAATACCATCAATGAAGGAAAATCGGCTGGAACGACTGTGGCCACTACATTGCTTGCGTGCAAACTTGCCTCACCAAAAAATCCAATTCGTGTTTTCGCGACAGGTGGTATCGGTGGAGTACATAAGAATTGGACGATAAATTTCGATGTGTCTGCCGATTTACTCGCGCTTGCCTCAACACCCACGTGTGTCGTAGCAAGCGGTGCGAAATCTATTCTTGATTTACACGCTACTGTTGAGTCACTTGAAACGCTCGGCGTGCCGACGCTTGGGTACAAGTGCGATAGATTCCCGCCATTTATAGAACAGTCATCCAATAAAGACCCACATATTACAAAGACTAATTCTTCCGAAGAAATTGCAAAAATGTGCAACACACATTGGAAATCGCTCTCATTATCATCTGCGGTACTTGCCGCTGTGCCTGCCCCAGAAACAACCGCCCTTAAGCGTGGAAGCATGCAAAGTGAGCTTGCAATTGCGGAGAAATCTTGGGCCGAACAAGGATTACCCTCAGCCACTCGGACTCCCTTTCTCTTAGATGCTTTGGCCACAGCAACAAAAGGCAACTCACTTATTGCAAATCTTGAACTCTTATGTAATAACGCATCAGTAGCAGCAGAATTATCCGTATGTTATGCCCAATTGAATTGATTTCGCTATAATGCCACCAAGGGGATTTGGGGGTTCAGGTACAATATGACAAAGACGAACCAAACTGAAACAGTTACGGGCATCCTTGATTGGGCGACTCCGCATGAGGGGCGTATTCGTCAATGGAATAATGGACCAGTAACACAGGAATCCGACCCATACGTTCCCGCAAAATTCAAAGATGAATACCCACTGCGTAATGGGCAGATGCTCACTACAAGAGAAGTTCAAAAAAAATCTAAAAATAAAAAACCTGGAAAACCGCGGAATGTCAGACCCGTTGTCTCTGAAATTACTGCGATTGAAGGTATCAAACCTGATGAATACGCGAAGCATGTCCCATTTGAAGAGATGACTGTTATTGATCCAAGCCCACGTATACATTTAGAATATAAAGGGTGCCCCCCTGCATGCCGCCTCATTGATTTATTCTGTCCAATTGGATTTGGAACACGAGGACTCATTGTTGCACCGCCAAAAGCAGGGAAGACCGTACTTCTTCAAAACATAGCGCAAGGTATTCAGAATAATCACCCCGAAATTGAAGTAGTCGCACTCTTAATCGATGAACGACCTGAAGAAGTCACTGAATTTAAACGCACAGTTCCTGCCGAAGTCCTAGCCTCATCAAATGATCAAGATGTTGACGAACATATTGAACTTGGCATCATGGCAATCGAACGAGCAAAACGGAAACTCGAAGCAGGCAGAGATGTTGTTGTACTCCTAGATTCGTTAACAAGGCTTGGCAGGGCATTCAATAACTCAAAGAAATATGCTAGTGGTGGCAGAACCATGTCGGGTGGTCTTGACTCAAAAGCACTTGAGGTTCCAAAGCAACTCTTCGGTGCTGCGCGCAACGTCGAACAACAGGGTTCACTTACTATCATCGCAAGCTGCTTAGTAGATACAGGCTCAAGAGCAGATCAAATCATATTTGAAGAATTTAAAGGTACAGGCAACATGGAACTCATTCTTGACCGTTCCATTTCCGAACAACGGCTCTTCCCAGCTATTAACCTGGCGGCTTCTGGAACACGAAAAGAAGACCTGCTCATGGGCGCAGCTGAATGCAAAACAGTTATAGCACTGCGAAGAAGGTTATTAAATATGAAACCTACCACGCAAATACAGCAACTACTTGCAGCTCTTGAACGATCAGAAACAAACGAACAACTCATAGGCGGATAATGGCTAAACAAACAGACCCACGTCTTATGCAGGCTATGCAACTTCTCGCGCAAGGCAATGCGAAAGATGCGGAGACAGTTTGCAGAACGGTGTTGTCGGAAAAAAAACGTGATGACCTTGCAATGGCATTACTTGCACAAGTTTGTAACTCAACCGGAAAATATAAAGAGGGAATGGAACTTATTAGATTAGCCATTGCAAAGAATGGTAAGCGCGCGGATTACCATGGATTGCTGGCGGATATGCTTACAACACAAGGTGATTTCCGCAGCGCACTTCGATCCTACGACCAAGCGTTGAAATACGACCCTGGTCATCAAGGGTGCATTGCTGGAAAAGCAAATACATTTTTGCGGCTCGATGAGATCGAAAAAGCCATCAAAATAGTTCTACCTCTAATCAAAAAAGGAAATGAACAGATCAACATTGCTATTGTGTATGCAAAGGCCCTTATTGAAAATGATGAGCCAATCGAAGCAAGCGATGTGCTTCTACGACATTTGCCTGCAAAGAACGAGTCCCCTGAAGTAAGAAGAACGCTTTACTTCACACTTGGCAAAGCAATGGAAAAAGCAGGCGAACATAAAAGCGCATTTGAGTCCTACGAAGAAGGCAACAAGCTCTCTTATTCTGCTTTTGACCTTGACTCGCTCGTAAATCAGCACGATGCCATAATTAAAACATTTTCAAAAAGTTCCTTCCATACGCTACCAAACTCGACAATTGATAGCAGTGCCCGCGTATTCATCGTTGGCATGCTTCGTAGTGGTTCTACATTGACAGAACAGATTATTGATTCACATCCAAATGGCGCTGGCCTTGGCGAACTCGAAACACTCCCAAAAATATTGCATGAAGAAATCAGCGACCGACCATGGGAATCGCTAAAAATTGATGAAATCAATCATATTGCAAAAAGATACATGCAAGAGTCGGCAAGCAAGCAAAACATAACAGCAGTAATCGACAAGCAATTAGGAAATTACCAAAACCTCGGTTATATTCGTAAATTATTTCCAAATGCAAAAATTATTCATTGCACACGCGACCCCCTCTCAATGGGCCTTTCTTGCTTTGCACAAAAGTTGCCGCCTTACACCAATGCATGGGCAAGCTCACTCCATAGTATTGGACATTTTTATAATGAATATATGCGACTAATGAGCCACTGGAATGAATTACTCGGCGATTCCATGCTAACAGTGTCGTACGAAGAACTTATTGAAAATCAAGAATCAACAACACGCAATATTCTTGAGCATGTGGATCTTGATTTTAATCCTATGTGCTTAGAGTTTTGGAAAAATGGGCGCGCTGTACTGACACTTAGCCAAGACCAAGTCAGAAGGCCAATATACCGTTCTTCTGTGGCCAGACACGAACGATTTGGCGAGTTAATCAATCCCCTTCGAGATGCGCTTGGATTGTAGAAGCACCCTGAAATCTAAAAGACAACACCCCAGTCAAAGACTGGGGTGTTGTACGAGTTAGCTAAAAATTAGCTGGAGTTGTCACAATTACTTGCGACGACGGCGTGCAGAGAGTCCTGCTAGGCCCAAGAGAGCCAAAGCGCCTGGAGCTGGAACTGTGTTAAAGCTAACATCAGCTGCTGTCCAGTTAGAGCCATCTGCATTTTTGCCTTGCAGATTAATTGTGCCATATACACCTTCGCCTGCGGCGACAGTGAATTGACCAATCAACACTGATCCACCAACTTCGTAGACTTGGGAATCATCTGGAGTCGCAAACCATGAACCATTGTCGGTCCAAACTGCTCCACCAGCTTCAAATCCAGTCCAGTCAATTCCAATGTCTAGCATCGCGTTGCCAGTACTAGTGGATAAACCAATAGTAACAAAGCTGTCGTACATTAGACTTGGAAAAATTGGAAAGAATGCTGGATTCATCCCGGCAACAGTAGCTTGACCAAAAGCGTTTTGGTAAAAACCTGTTCCTGTGCCAGCGATGCTTAAAGCAACGGAATCGTCGCCATATACAGCATTCAATTGATCACCAGTATTTACATCAGCATAAATCATGTAAGTGTCACCATAAGCCGATGAGTCCATCGTCCATGAAACACCATTAAAGTCTGCTGTTGCAGTACCTGCAAAGATAAGTGTACCTACTCCGGCTGTTAAGCCTAAAAGTTTTGCATTGTTCATAAGAACACTTCTCCTTCTTACTCGCTACCTCGATTCGTTCGAGGACAAACGAGAGAACATTTGTTCTCCAATTTCCTGCTAGCGCACAAGTGCGCCAACTGCTTCCAACAATACATTAACAGAGTAAATAGCACTTTCAAGGCTGAAAATCAGAATATTTTTGGATTTTTGACGTCCGAAAATGGTTATTTATCCAAATTAACACCTGCATTATTTGCACAAGGATATTAGCTGCCAAAAAAACAACGCCCCGATGTAGGATCGGGGCGTTGCGAAATACACAATAAACGTAGGGTTTATTTTCGACGACGTCGGGCTGAAATACCAGCAAGACCTAGAAGTGCAAGTGCACCAGGTGCTGGAACAGCGATACTTTGACCTAATACCGTCCAGTTTGAACCGTCAGCATTTTTGCCTTGTAAGTTCACTTGACCGACTAATTCACCATCTGCCAAAGTAAATTGACCAATAAGGACACGGCCATCTACTTCATAGACTTGAGCATCATCTGGAGTTGCAAACCATGAACCATTGTCCGTATCGATTGCACCACCAGCTTCAAAGCTACTGAAGTTAATTCCTATGTCTAACATTGCATTCCCAACGCTTGTCTCAAGACCGATAGTCACAAAACTATCGTATACAAGACTTGGAAAAATTGGGAAGAACGCTGGGTTCATTCCAGCAACAGTAGCTTGGCCAAAAGCGTTTTGGTAGAAAGAACCACCAGCAGCTTCGATATACAATGAGTTATCAGCATCACCATACACAGCATTCAATTGGTCGCCTGATCCGAGATCAGCAAAAACTTGAACCATTGTGCCGTAATCAGTTTCTGTAACCTCATGTGAGATTCCTTGGAAATCAGCCGAAGCAACACCTGCAAAAATGAGAGAACCCATTCCAGCAGTTAAAGTTAGTACTTTTAAATTTTTCATTATGTTCTCTTTCTTTCTCTTATTCGATTTGAATTTTGAAAACTATCTTCATTTCCACCAAATCAGATGAACGTCATCTGGCTTGGCTGCTTCCGAATTAAACATACATCACCATTACAAAAGGACAAGCCATTAAAACCAACAGAATTGGAATCTCTCAACACTATCTTGCGCAAATCTCCTAAGCTAACATGCACCTGCTTTTATTAACAATAAAAGCATTTTTTATTGGTATAACCAATCAATATTTTGTAAAAAACAACGCCCTAATCAGAACGATTAGGGCGTTGCGAATCTGCTTATTAAGCAAGTTGCCGTATTACATACGACGTCGGCGTGCCACAACAGCGGCAACGCCAAGAAGTGCAAAAGCACCAGGCGCTGGGATAGCGCCGTTTGTGAACTCCGCAGCAATTGCTGTCCAGTTTGCTATAGCCTCATCATGTGTTATATTAGTAACAAATAAACCTGTTGGAGTAGGGCATTGCGGACTTAATGTAACAAAAGTATCTGCGGCACTCCACGATGAAGAGTTGGTTCCTAAAGAATCACAATAAGTCATTATTTGCCAAATATATTGAGTGCTTGGCTGTAAATTAGGTAAATTTCTGCTTGTTTGTAAAACAGGTATATTATTGAAATTTGTCCAATTGCTAAGTGCTATTTCCTTGTATCGAATTCGATAATGGTCAGCAGATGAGACAATAGACCAATTAACAGTTGCAGAAGACATAGTTATATTTGTAGTATTACTATTTGTTGGGGCTAAGCATTGGGAGATTGAAGCTTTATAAACAAATAGAAATAAGCAAATAATAAATAATTTTTTCATGCTG
>CAJWSE010000038.1 GCA_913046275.1 uncultured Phycisphaerae bacterium
TATCTGATTCATACTCTTGGTGACTTGTTGCAATGGTAATACCACGCGCTTTTTCTTCTGGAGCATTATCAATTTGATCAAATGCTCGTGCGTCACCAAGACCCTTTGCTGCTTGACGAGTTGTAATCGCTGCAGTTAGAGTTGTTTTACCGTGGTCAATATGACCAATCGTGCCAATATTCACGTGTGGTTTGTTTCGAACAAATGTGTCCTTAGCCATCGTGAGTTCTCCGTTCCAGTGGTAGCAAAAAAGCTACCTTACTGTTCTATCTCTGCCGGTGACTCTCAGCGAATCAGACCGACACCATCTGTTTAAGTTGTTATAGACCGTCTATAACAACATCTATTCCAAAGCCGCCGACGGGATTTGAACCCGTGACCTCATCCTTACCAAGGATGCGCTCTACCACTGAGCTACGGTGGCAAATGGGATCCGTCATGCAACCAACTAACTAACTATGGTCGCTCTTGATCGAGCCATCCTAGCCCCCCCCGATTTAAAAACCGTCCTTTATAAGGACGGAAGAGAGAGTTTAGCGAAAGTCTTGAAAATGGCAACCCCTAAGTAACCAATCTTATCATTTACAAAAGCAGTAGTGCCGTTTTTAAGCTAAAAATAGACTATGGCGTTGGTTTGCGCCGTGTCAATTGGTGTATTCGGATTCCTTGGCCAAAAAGTGTTGAGTCAACACCTTCAACAGGGTCTTCATTAGGTCCACGTTCACTCCAAGCGCCGACCCTTAACATCGAACCATCAAGCATCAACATGAGGCAATCGCCAGAATACCGAAAATCCACTTCTCCAGTTGTTGCAAAATCATCTGAAGCAATTGGACCGGTGCCATCGTTAATGCGAACATCCCAAGGTTCTTCTTCATCGCCTATTGTTTCACCTAAAATCGAATCTACTAAGTAGACCGAACGTGAAGGTGCATTCATCATGGCATAGGTGTAATAGCGATCAACATTAGAACTCGTTTCACCATCGGAGTCGTTATCGCTACGTGAATCAAAAAAATCATTTGCTGCAAAATAACCAGGCAAACCAAGTTCTTCACCTCGGGTATTCTCAAATGTTGAGCGGAATGGGTGTTCAAAAGAATCATACACTTCGTAAATATCGTTATCTGGCGAATCTGATTCCCAAAGTAAATGGTCTCCATCTTCCTCGCGATCATCTAGACCATAGGCTTGATACAATTGGTTGTCTGTCCAAATAATATCTGCCCAAGTACCTTGGTACTGCGAACGCGTAAATTCATCATTCGGATTGTCATCTTCAGCATGTTCATCTCGGCGATATGAAATAGATGTTCCGCTTGCAAATTCATCGTTGTAATCAAATTGACTTGGCAAAATACGATTGTCGCGCTCGCCAGACCACAGAGACATCCACTGGCTAATCTCTTTCAATTTAACATTAACTTTCGCCGTTTTAGCAGCATCTGTGCTGCCAGTTAGTGCAACCATCAAAAATGATGCAAGTATGGCGATAATAGCTACAACAACCAATATTTCGATGATAGTAAATGCTCGATTCTCAGTTTTTCTCATACGATATTCCGCTCAATGTTTTCATACTGTACGCATACTCAAAGCAATTAGCTACTAATTATCCTAAGTTCATTGTCATTAAGAATTCTGCATTAGAATTCGTTTTGACCATTCGAGTACGCAACATTTCCATTGCTTCCACAGGGCTCATGTCGCTCACTACCTTGCGTAAACGGCCAACAAGCTCGTTTTCTTTAGGATCAAGCAAAAGCTCCTCGCGGCGTGTTCCGGAAGCCGCGATGTCAATTGCAGGCCAAATTCTTTTTTCAACCAGTTTTCTCGTCAGGTGAAGTTCTGAATTACCAGTACCTTTAAACTCTTCAAAAATAACTTCGTCCGCTTTAGAGCCCGTGTCCACGAGAGCAGTACCAATAATTGTTAGCGAACCTCCATCTTCAATATTTCGCGCCGAACCAAAAAATTTCTTTGGGCGAATAAGCGCCTTTGAGTCTACTCCACCAGTACCTATCTTTCCTGTCGTTGGCATACCATTGTTATACCCTCGAGCAAGGCGTGTAATCGAGTCCATTAAGATTACTACATCATCACCAAACTCAACCATACGACGTGCTTTTTCCATCACCATTTCTGCAACCTGAATGTGCCGTGTTGCTTCTTCGTCAAATGTACTTGCAACAACTTCTACAGAGTCGGGTGTGCTTCGCTTAAAATCAGTCACTTCTTCAGGTCGTTCATCTACAAGCAAAACAATAACATGAACATCGGGATGGTTTGACGCAACAGCATTCGTGATCCGTTGTAGCAACACTGTCTTACCAGTGCGCGGCGGCGCAACAATTAGCGCTCGCTGACCAAATCCCATCGGCGCAACCAGGTCAATAACTCTCGTTTCAATAATATCACTATCTGTTTCAAGATGAATCCTAGACTCAGGGTGCAACGGAGTAAGATTCTCAAATGTTGAAATGTCATGGACATCTTTTGGATTACGTCCATTAATGGCTTCTACACGTAACATTGCAAAGTATGTTTCTGTTTCTTTTGGCGGACGAATCAAACCACGAATTACTTGACCTTTTCGCAAGCCAAAGCGACGAATTTGGGAAGGTGATACATACACATCATCAGGGGAAGCAACATATGAATACTCTGGACTACGCAAAAAGCCATAACCATCCGACATTATTTCAAGAGTGCCTTCACCAATCATTAGCCCTTGACGATTTGCTTGAGCTTTCAAAATTTCAAAAACAAGTTTTTGACGTGGCATCTCCGCCCAATTATCAACTTTTTCTTGCTTCGCAATTTCGCCTAATTCTTTTGACTTCATATGCTGCAATGCCGCGAGATCGTATCCTTCTTTTTTAGCTTTGTCATACTTCTTTTGTGCTGCTGCAGTGAGTTTCGAATCTAGCGAAGCAGCTTCTGCTTCAAGCTCCTCGTCCGATGGAACTTCGCCTGGCTTTAGTGACATCGTTGCAAAACCACCGTTGCCCCCAGTTTTTTTTCTTCGTCTTCTTTTTTTTGCCATTATGAACTATTCCTATGTAATCCTGCAAGGGTTGAACTGTGCACTGCACGCACTTTACTGTAGAGAGAGGAAGCTTCACTTGAAGCCACTTCATTTGTTTTGAAAGGGGTTTTCGCAACTCACGTAGAGTCACTGTTTCTTATTTCTTCAAGAACTTCCTTCACACGATGCTCTACCGCACTAAGGTCGCCCTCATTGATAATGACATAATCCGCTTTTTTACGCTTCTTGTCAAGTGGCAACTGCGATGCTTCTCGTGTTACGAGTTCATTCTCTCCCCAACCCCGAGCTGAAAGAACTCTCCGAAGACGAGTCTCTTGTGAAGCTTCAACAAAAACAATCGCATCACACTGTAATTCCAGTCCTGCCTCAAAAAGTAGCGGTGCATCAATTACATACGCAATTACGCCGTCACCGCATGCATCGAAAATTTCCTGTTGAAATCGTGCTACAATCGGGTGAATCAATGATTCCAGCCGTTTTCGCTCAGAATCGTCTGAGAATACAATTGACGCAATTTTTTTAGTGTCAAGGTCCCCTTTAGAATTATATATTTGTTCTCCCCACCAATCCTGAATCTGATTTTGAACTTCCAAAATTTCAAATGCTTTTTTTGCGTTTTCATCTGCGTTAGCAACCGCACAACCTTGAGAAGCAAAAAGGGACGCAACAGTACTTTTACCCGAGCCTATTCCACCGACAATCCCAATTGTTGGAATATGATTCACTGCACAATACGAGACCAAGTTGTGCCTTCGGGCCCATCTTTGATTTCGATTCCCATTGCTGTAAGTTCTTCACGTATTTCATCTGCCTTGCCCCAATCTTTAGACTGACGAGCATCGAGCCTGGCTTTAATAAGCAATTCAATTTTTCCCACGTCAATACTGTCGACGCATACTTCTTGATTAAGCGAAAGCACTCCTAGAATACTATCCATATGTTGAAGTGCTAAGAGTTCATCACCAAATGTGCTCGTACCATCAAGGTTTTTTTCTGGAGATTTTTCTATTGAATAAGAACTAACCGCCTCACTCAAAATACCAATTGCGCCCGCTATGTTGAGATCTTCGCACATAGATGCAACAAATTTTACTTTTGCATCCTGCAAAAACTTACAATTTGTTTGGTTTTGTTTGTGTGCATCAAGCCAATTAGCAAGGCGACTCCATCGATCAATTTGGCGTTGTGAATCCTTTAAGCCCTGCATAGTAAAATTTGCGTTTGAGCGGTAATGAGTACGAATGAGTTCTAGCCGAATTGCTGCATGTGTTGCACCTTTGGCCACTAAATCGCGAACTGTGAAGAAGTTCCCCTTACTTTTACTCATTTTCCCTCCATCGACAAGCAAAAATCTTGTATGGAACCAATAATGAGCAAACGAGTGAGTGCCCGTCGCGCTGCAAGATTGCGCTATCTCGCATTCATGATGGGGGAAAATATTATCTTCACCGCCGCTATGAATGTCTATGACATCTCCCAAAATGGAGGTCGCCATTGATGAGCACTCAAGGTGCCAGCCGGGATAACCCTCACCCCAAGGACTATCCCAACGCATTAAATGACTTGAGTCTGGTTTCCATAACATAAAGTCAGCAGGATTTTTTTTAACCGCTTGCGTTTCCATATTGACGCGACCACCTTCACCAGAGCGCAATTTTTCCATGGTATTCCCTGAAAGTTTGCCGTATTCTGGGAATGACTGCACATCAAAGTACACCACTCCATCACTGGCCACGTACGCATGATCCTTATCAATAAGTATTTTTACCATTGAAATCATTTGTTGAATATATTGCGTTGGCCTTGGCATCAACTCTGGATTTTGAATCGCATCTTCAACAATTTTAATACCCAAAGATTTTGAATCCTCAAAAAATGCTTTTGCATAATATTCCGCAACTGCTATTGGATTAACAGGATCTATATCCACACCATGAGGTAACGTCCCAGATTTTTTAGCCTCTGCTAGTCTATTTGCTGCTACCGCCATTTTGTCTTCGCCACCACCATCAGCGACGTCATCGTCTGTCATATGCCCAACATCTGTAATATTCATGACTTGGTTGACCGTATAACCAATTGCTTCCAATGTTCTTCGTAATACATCTGCATTAAGAAAAGCTCGGAAATTTCCAATATGCGCGAAGTCGTATACTGTCGGCCCACAGGAATAAAATGTCACAATCTTTCCATCTAAATCGATGGGCGTAAACAGATCTGTTGCTCTCGTCAATGAGTTGTATAAGTGGAGTTGCATGTTTGGTAGGATGGGGAAATGTTCGATAATTGTCCGTATCAAAATTTGTTTAAAAAGAAAAAGGCCCTCATCACCGGTGGCGCAGGCTTTATTGGTTCACATCTTACACAACATCTGAGCCAACTCGGATGTTCTGTTCACGTACTCGACAATTTTAGTACTGGAAAACGTATAAATCTCGATGGGGTTAAAGCCAAAATTATTGAAGGAAGTATCCTTGATCAAGATACTGTGCAAGCCGCTGTACAGGGATGTGATTTCGTTTTTCATCTTGCTGGCATGGTCTCAGTGCCTGTTAGCATTCAAGAACCAAATGTGTGTTTTCACACGAATATTGACGGAACGAAAATAGTATTAAACGCCTCAATCAATGCGGGGGTTTCTCGATTACTTTTTGCATCATCATCCGCATGCTATGGGAAAACCCCTTCATTACCGAGTAAAGAAACTGACCCAGTTTCATTTGAATCTCCTTACGCCGAATCGAAATTTCGTGTCGAACAATTATTGCAAAATGAATGTTCCATTGACTCTGTTTCATTTCGATTTTTTAATGTCTTTGGACAGAGACAAGACCCACACTCACCCTATGCCGCAGTAGTAAGCGCCTTTCAGCATGCTCTTGAATCGGGAAAGACTCCTATGGTATATGGCGATGGTTCTCAAACGCGAGATTTTGTTGCCGTGGAAAATATTGTCCACGCATTGCTTCTTGCGGCATCGCATTCTAGGCGATTCCAAGGCGAAGTTTTTAATGTTGGTACTGGAGCTGCAAATTCTATTATTGAACTATTGCATTTAATGGCTAACGAAGAAGAACTTAGGTTTGAGTTTGTTCCATCACGTGATGGCGATGTCCTGCACTCATGTGCGTCCATTGAAAAATTAAGCGCTGTGCTAGGCTACAAGCCAATAATCAGTACAAAAGATGCACTTTTAAAATTAGTTAATCCCATGATGCCGTGATTGCATCATCGCTGAGAACTTCAGTACATATGACCATCCAGTTGTCCCCAGATGGCATGCCATCTGTTCCAGCTGGATCAAGTTCTGCCCATTCTGCTGTGAATATATTGTCTGGACCAAGTGGCATTCCATTGAGTGGCTGGTATGCAATTTCTTCTGGGATAAAAGAATCGATCATTCTTACAGAACCATCGCCTGCAGCGATATTGCCTTTCCAAATTGATTCCTCACCATGAAACTTGAAGGTGTGGCTTGTTGTTTCAATGCTTGAACCATCTGTATTCATCTCAGGGCCACGGTTCGACAAGATAATGTCAGATGGACCAGCTGTAGTATTCCACTTCAACCGCACACGCTGACCACACAGTGCTTGGTGCGCATACGAGTTATGCGCTGGATTGACTGCTGTCGCATTTGCAACATCTGCGGTAAACTGATCGTCCCAAAAAACTTCTTCACCATCAATGCTTTCGTAGTCATACACTAAATCGTCTTGATTGATGTCTTTGATATTCGGATTTGATTCCACGGGACTAATCAAGAAATCCGTAGTGAAATAATTTCGAGCTAGTAGCATGGACATTAAATTTGCTGTTGTGTCTGTCATATCATGCACTGCATCTGGATAATCTTTGATGTACTCGCTTGGCACTGGAAGCTTACCCTCATTTCCAGATGCATCCAGGACAAATGCGCCATAGATTCCCTTTAAACGAGTTTTATCCTCCGTCGATTTCGCTGTACCGAATGCTCGGCTAAGCGCTGGAATTAATAATGACATCAAAATCACAATGATGGCAATTACAACAAGTAATTCAATGAGCGTGAACCCAAAGTCTCTGGTCTTAACGGTGTATTTTTTACTTCGCATCTGTAGAGGATACGCTAACACGCCTAAAAAGACCACAACACTAGAACTATCTCCTAGATAAGCAAACAATTTGACGCAAAAAGGTGTTTAGAAGCAAATATCATTGTTTTTTGCTTAAGAACGCATTTTGATAATTACGGCTGGATTGCCTGAATAAATTGTATCTGCATCAAGATCGTGCATTGCAACACCTCGTGCGCCCAAAATGGCGGCTCTTCCCACTGTTACGTTAGGGCCAATAAATGAATCTGCTGCGATCCACGCATCGTCTTCGATCACAATAGGCAATCGTAGTAATGGCATTTCGTCTTGTTTGTAATCATGAGTGCCTGCACAGAGATGCGCATTCTGTGAAATTGAAACCCGATCACCAATGGTGACTTTGCCTAAACAATACACAATCGCACAATCACCAAGGCAACTATTCGTACCCATGGTTAGATTCCATGGACATTCAATTTTTACAGTTCGGCGAATTACGCATGATGAATCTATCTCCGCGCCGTATGAATGCAATAAAAAAATCCGCCATTTATTCCATGTGCGAAATGAAAATCGAAACAATGTTGCTTGAGTAATTGCCCAAAGGATTCGCCATATTTTTTCTGATGTTGAATATGAGCTTATATGTCGATCTTCAACCACCATGATGTTGCTCCTTTTGCTTCAATTCAACCGTTTTTAAAGAAATCAAAAGTTCATACGAAGAGATAAACAAACAAAAACGAAGACCTGTCATGCCATCTAAAATTCCTAAACGAAGAAAATACATCCAAATAAAACGAAATAACCAACGAGCAGGTAACTTTGGATACACATGACGTTTAATCCAGCGACGACGTTCCTGCGTATTACCAAACAATTTTGCGAAGATCGTTGTTTCTTTTGTGTTTTGCTGGCGCAATATTTCTTTTGCCTCAAGTGTTGAATAATGGTTATGCTTTGCCATATACAGTTCGAGCCCTCGACGATCCCAGTGCTCCATGTGCCCCTTGAGATATCCGACACTTCCATCGACAACCATATGTTCATGCACTTCACGTTCCTCATATCGGGCAGTGCCGCGTTTAAAGAAACGCACGTTCCAACTTGGGTAATAGCCACAATGCCGAATGCGCTTTCCTAAAAACATAAAGTATCTGTTAATGTTGAATGCTGAATGGGGTATTACTTCTATTGGTTTCGAAGCAATGCCCAACAGTTCATCTCGAAGTTCTGGCAGAATTGCTTCGTCAGCATCAAGAATAAAAATCCAGTCAGCTTTTACAGCAATATTTTCAAGTGCCCAATTCTTTTGTTTTGCATAGCCAAGCCAAGGCTGAATAATAACTTCAGCCCCCGCCGATTTCGCTATTTCACAGGTTTTGTCTTGGGATTCTGAATCTATAACCCACACCTTATCTGCCCATTCTATTACGCTTTCAAGTGCGTAAGGCAAATTGATTTCTTCATTTTTCACTGGAATGATAACTTCAATGTTTGACATCATCTCGTTCCATATAAGACCCGATCAGCTCGAGGACTAGCTGGCTCACCTGTACAAATCTTCCATTGAGGTAATCGACCGTGCACCATTCCTCGTGCACCTACAACGACTCCCTCTTCAATGTAAGAACCTGGAAGGACAATTACGTCAGTCGCCACCCAGCAATCATCTTTGATGATTATCTCAGATTGAAAACATTTTTTGCCCTTGAATTTAATATCGCCCATTTCAGTTATTAACATCGCATACTGACTTACAACAGACCTTTTCCCAATGCGAATTGGTGCGTTGGCTTGAACAATCGCACAATCCCCAAAAATAACTAAATCATCAGCCGTTACATTCCATGGTTTATTAAAGCAAACATTTCTTCTTGCCCTAACTCGATGACCGCACTTCATACCAAACAATTTTAAAAGTTTCGTTCTATATGCATACGCATTGTGTGGAGTATAGGCAAATAAACGTTGGCCAAAGACTAACCATAAAAAAGTGCGAAGTGTATTCACCTTATCACTTGAGCTGGGTTGCCTTGCAACTCAACTTCTCCGTCAAAACTTTTATATACACTCGCGCGTGGATGAACTATCACTCCTACACCAAGCATCACATCTGGAGCAATATAGGCATCAACACCAATATAGGAATCATCCCCGATTACGATTGGTGGGCGCAGCAGGGGAAACGTTGTGTCTCGCATGTCGTGTGTTCCAGCACAAAGATGTGCCCTTGTATCTATACGAACACGATGACCTAAGTCAATCGTACCGAGTGTATACAAAATGGCATGCTCGGCAACATGGCAATCATCACCAAGACTTAAGTTCCATGGAATTGTAACTTCAACA
>CAJWSE010000039.1 GCA_913046275.1 uncultured Phycisphaerae bacterium
CTGCTGCTGTTGGCTCATTAATGATTCTTTTAACATCCAATCCAGCAATTTTTCCGGCATCTTTTGTTGCCTGTCGTTGTGAGTCGTTAAAATATGCAGGAACAGTAACAACAGCCTCTGTCACATCTTCGCCAAGATAATCTTCAGCAACTTTTTTGAGTTCCCCAAGAATCATTGCCGCTATCTCTGATGGCGTGTACTCTTTATCACGTACTCCAATTTTGACGACATCGTTATCGCCACCAAGAACGCCGTATGGCACCATAGTTTCTTCAGACTTCACCTCGTTATGCCTGCGACCCATAAATCGTTTAACTGAAAAAACTGTATTTGTTGGGTTTGTCACTTGCTGATGACGTGCCGGCTGTCCAACGAGACGTTCATCTTTATCGGTAAACCCGACTACTGATGGAGTTGTCCGGTTACCCGAACTGTTAATTAGAACTTTTGGTTGGTCGCCTTCCATCACAGCGACCACTGAGTTTGTTGTTCCAAGATCAATACCTATAATTTTTGACATAGTTAAGTCTCCTTTTCTGCATCCGGCAATCTGCGATTAGCTGATTACCTTAGCATCTTTATATACGCAATCTTGGTGCCAATTGTGCGTAGGACAGTTTGAGAAATAAAGCATGTTTTTAGTGCTTTAAGTGTAGTTTTCTTATTCCTACTATGCCAGAATGGCACATATGCAAATTGGTTCTGTCAAACTCGATACTCCCATCCTACTAGCACCTATGGCAGGAATCTCAGACTTGCCATTCCGGCTTTTATGTAGGGAACTTGGTGGTGTAGGGCTTGCCGGATCCGAACTCTTAAATTCGCGCGCAATTGTTCGAGGCATTCCAGCAGTAAGAGAGAAAGCGAAATTACATCCCGACGATACGCCACTATCTGTGCAGGTCTATGGAAATGTGGAAGACCCCCTCCCTCAAGCAGCAGCGTGGGCAGCTGAGCAAGGCGCAGCAATCATCGACATTAACATGGGATGCCCAATTGACAAGGTGTGCAAGAAAAATGGCGGTTCGCTCTTACTCAAAACCCCAAAAAGAACTGCAACTCTTGCAAGTCAAATCATCGAAGCATGCAAAGGCGTTCCTGTTACAGCTAAGGTACGACTTGGTTGGGGGAAAGATGAACTCACCGCCCCCGACTTAGCTCGCCGCCTAGAAGATGTGGGCATTCAAGCTATCACTGTTCACGGAAGGACGACTAGCCAAAAGTTTTCCGGAAAAGCTTGCCTTGATGGAATTGCCGAAGTAGTAGACGCCGTTTCTATTCCAGTAATTGGAAACGGAGATATTAACTCCGTTGAAAGCGCCACACAAATGTTCGCATATACTGGCTGTGCTGGCGTCATGATCGGGCGCCATGCAATGAAAGAACCATGGCTATTTGATGACATAAAAAAGTCGCTATGTAACGAAACACCCATTTGCCGCGATCGCAATATGAAAATAAAAATCATACTTCGCCATTTAGAATTGATTTTAGCACATCGAGGCGAACGCTCTGCATTGCACTGTATTACCAACCGAATTGCACTGTATGGAAGAACGCTTGGTCACATCAAGCCACTAAAGGAACGCGTTCGGCTTGCGAAATCCGCTGATGAAATCAGAGATGCTTTAGAAGCATGGCTTTCACCAAAAGTAACATGCTCTCCATGTAAATACGCAGTTCATTCAAAATAGAAAATAGCAGAAGTGCCTTTTGCCTATTATGAAGTAATTACACACCAGAAATTACTTTAGACATACTGAAAATTGGTAACAACATCGCAATCGCAACACCACCTACTACGCCACCCATAACGAGAATCATTAGCGGTTCGATCATAGAGGATACCTTTTTAACACGCGCTTCAAGCTCTTCATCCGTGAAACTAGCTACTCGGTCCATGACTGAGGGAAGTTTGCCAGAACGTTCGCCAGAAGCCATCATCGAAGCGACATAAGACGGAACATAGTCGGATTCAAAAACCGCATCTGTTAACCCGCCGCCATTTCGTACATTGTTTTCCATATCCAACCACATACGGTCAAAATGAACATTGTTGGTAACATCACGACAGATACCTATGGCATCTAGAATCCCTACCCCTGCAGAAAGCAGTGTGGAAAGCGTACGTGAAGCCCGAGTAGTATATAGCTGACTAAACATTGGACCAATTACTGGTGTGCGAAGTTTCAACCAATCAAAAAAGCTACGCCCGCTCGACGTCTTATGCCACAAAATACTAACTACTAGGCCTACTACGAGCGCTGGAACCCAATACATCCACGTACCAAGTAAACCATCGCTAATACTCATAAGTATTTTGGTAGGCATTGGTAATGATGCAGAACGAATATCATAAATTTTTGCGAATCTTGGCAAGACAAAAGTAACAATAAGCGATGTTACAACTACTGCTGTAAATCCCATAATCATCGGATAAGTCATTGCGCCTTTTACTTCACGAATAGTTTTACGCTCACGTACCAAGTAACTTGCTACTCTTTCAAGCATCATCGGCAGTGTTCCCGATAATTCGGAAGCGCGAACAAGACTAACGACAATTCGCGGAAATACGCGCTTCCTTCTAGCAAGCGCCGCGGAAAGTGCATCACCACCACAAACATCATTATGAATGCCTTCAAGAACATCATGGAATTCTTTTTGTTTAGTCTGTTGCATAAGTGCTTCTAATGACTCAGAAAGTGAAACACCAGTCTCAAGCATCACCGCTAATTGTTGACAAAAGGCAATCACGTCGTCCTGTTTCACACGTTTGTGCGAAATAGCAGTCATAATGTCGTCTGCAACTTGATTTTCTGACTGTAAAAGTGGTTCTGGATCAATCGCGGTAATAAACAAACCCTGAGTTCTAAGCGAGCTTGCCACTTCGTCTTCATTCAAAGCAACTTGAGAACCAGTCAATTCTCGACCTTGAATATCTCGCGCCTTCCAAGCAAAAGTTTCTTTAGCAAGTGTCGCACTCATCAAGCCACGCTCCTTGTAGTACAAAGTACTTCTTCTGGCGTTGTCAAACCTTGCATGACTTTTTCTAATCCATCAACACGGAGCGTAGTATGAGAAGTTAGCGCGCGTAAATCCTGCAACGACGCTGATTGTCCAATGGCCTCAAGCAATGCATCTGTCGGAACCAAAAGTTCAAAAATACCAATGCGACCAGCAAAACCAGTACCTCTGCATCGATTGCAACCAGCACCCATAAAGTAGCTACCACCGCCACATGCATTATGGACTGCTTCATCGCCTTCCCAATCAACTTTGCAGTGCGGACAGATTTTACGTACAAGTCGCTGAGCAAGTACCCCGCGTACAGTTGCAGCTACAAGATAAGGCTCGATTCCCAAGTTAACTAATCGAGTAATTGCGCTGATGGAATCGTTCGTATGCAGCGTCGAGAAGACAAGGTGCCCTGTCAACGCGGCCTGAGAAACGATTGCAGCAGTTTCTGGATCCCGAATTTCACCAACCATCAATACATCTGGGTCTTGGCGAAGCATTGAACGCAACGCTTTTGAAAATGTGAATCCAGCTCTATTATTTATTTGCGATTGGTTAATCCCTTTAATTTGGGCTTCGATTGGATCTTCAATTGTCGACACATTAATCTCATCTGTATCGAGTTGCGAAAGTACAGAATACAATGTTGTTGATTTACCTGATCCAGTAGGGCCAGTAACCAGTACGACACCATTAGGCTGCTCTACAACATTTTTCCAACCCCTTAACATCTGATCATTAAAACCAAGCGTATCAAGAGACAGTCTATTATTTTTACTATCAATAATTCGGATGACGACGATTTCGCCGAACTTACTAGGCATTGTCGATACACGCAAATCAATTGGCCTTCCATCCATCATGACATTAAAATCACCATCCTGAGGAAGGCGTCGTTCGGATATGTCAAGATTTGCCATTATTTTGATTCGACTGGCAATTGCCTGTTGCATCTTATGAGGGGGTTGAATTTTTTCAAAAAGTCGCCCATCAACTCTGTATCGAACTCGCAACGAGTGATCCCCTGGTTCTATGTGAATATCTGATGCGCCTTCTTGAACAGCAGAGTAAATCAAAAAATTGACAAGTTTGACTACTGGGCCATGCCCAGCATCTTCCTCAAGATCTGCAATTTCCATTGCATCTTGTTCGATGACTGCAAAGTCATGTTCGTCAATATCTTCATATATTTCGTCTATGACAAAAACGTTTGCTGCAGGCAAATAGGACTTATGCGCTGATTCTATGTCTTCGGCTGTCGCTGCAACAATTTGCGCACGTTGGCCAGTGCGACGTTCTATCTCTTCAAGCAAATATAAATTTGCCGGCTCGCTCACTGCGACTGTCAATACTCCGCGGACCAAAAACATTGGCAGAACGCCATGCTCTTCTAAGAAGTCACGAGGCAATACCTCAATTACTTTTGGGTCTGCAAGACGCGCTGTATCTGAGGCGAATGGGATACCATACGCTTGAGCTAATGTCTCAAGCACACCACGTTCATCAATATATCCAAGCTCTACAAGAACCTCACCTATTAGTTTTCGTTCTTCGCAAACCCGCTGTTGTTCAAGTGCCTTATCAAGTTGGTCTTGTGATAAAATACCTCGACGTAAAAGCAATTGACCAAGAGGCGCTTGAGCAAGTAATGATGCATTTGAATTGTCATGCAAGTTCGTCATATTCCTAAACTAAACTCCGTGCAGCTTCTTCAATTGAAGCATGCGTATTAAATACACGTTCAAGTCGAGTGAGTTCAAACACTCGCTGAACTGTGGCTGATACAGAAGCAAACTTCAATTTATATCCATTACGACCTAATTCATCGGAAAACCAAAGGAGTGACTCCAACCCAACAGAGTCAATTAATCCTAAATCTGTACAATCAAGAATGATGTCTGATTCAAGATTGTTTGAATATTCTTGGATATTTCGCTTAAATTTATCTGCATCATCCGCTGTCAGTTCACCACAAAGGGTAATCACAGTAGCTGCCAAGTGTTTTTCAGATGTAATATTCATGCCAAGTCCTTTTTAGTTATAGGAACACGTGCTTGATGCTCAATCATCATTTCTTCCCAATTTGTAAAATCAAGTTTAAAAAACATTTCAGCCAGAATAGGATCGAATTGCGACCCCGAAACGCACTTCATCTCATCCAGCACAGACTGGCGTGTCATGGCATTTCGGTATGTTCTGCTTGATGACATGGCATCAAATGTATCCGCTAGCGAAATCATTCTTGCGACTAGTGGAATCTCTTCTGCATGCAAACCATGTGGATATCCACTGCCATCAAATTTTTCATGGTGAGAAAGAACACCACCAAGAATGTCTTCCATCTGTGGAATATCTCGGAGAATGTGCGCACCAATTTCTGGATGTTTCTTTATTGATCCAAACTCGTCATCTGTCAATCCACCTTTTTTAAGTAACACACTCTCCGGGACACCTATTTTTCCAATGTCGTGCACTAAACCAGCAATTCGGAATCGATCGACCTGTTCCTGGTCCAATCCTGTTGCTTCAGCCAGTTGCGCAGTTAGCAGTGCCACTCTTTGAGAATGACCGCAAGTGTATTTATCTTTCGCATCAATTGAATTAGTTAATGCTTCGAGCGTGCCAAGAAAAGTCGCATTCAGATCTTCATAAAGAAGGGCATTTTCAAGAAAAATGCCAAGTTGAGCTGCAGTAGCTGACACCAATTTAGTATCTACTGAGGACGCGGAGGTATCATGACCTCGCTTATCTGCGGCAACCAAAACCCCCACTACTTCTCCATCTTTAGCAATAGGCTCAACAATTGTTGCCGGACCAAACTGATTAGCAAGCTCATCGTCTCCATGAGCAATGCGTGTTTTGCCGAACTGAGCGCTGCTTAATAGCGCTTGCACATCTAGTTCAAGCGCAGAAGAGGCTTGCTGCTCTCGGCTTGCGATAACCAATGAGTTCCCTGGATTTGGCAGCACGTCTTCCGTGTTAAGCATCACACCTACCCATGCGTATGGTACCGTTTGCAACAATTCATTACATGCAAGTTCAACGAAACGCTCTGGGTGATTTACTGAATTCATGCTGCTAGTCATTGTGTACAGCATGCTGATTTCTTCATATGAATCCGCTAGCTCCTGACCAACCGACTCCACTGTACGATTAGATCTTTCTTGATCTACTGTGGCATTCCAAGCAAATTTAAACAATGATGCCAGGCGAGCAACATCCTGCGTAGCAACAGGTCGTGAAGACGCTATTAAATCTCGAATAACCTTTGAATCTGCATTGCTTGCCTGACAAAGCGCATGAAAATATTCACTAGTAAGCAAAGATTCCGTGAGGATTACACCAATTGTGTAAGATTTATCTCGGGATGAAATCCTATTCCTAACAGGAGTAATCCAAACTCCTGCAAAAGCTTCGAATGGCTCTTCCGAATTGTTCGCTTCCGCACATAGTTTTTCGACTGCTCTATGAAACAAAGGCGACGCAATTAACAAATCTGTTGCCCAATCATTGTTCGATACAAAAAGATTGCCTGCATCATCAACGCGCATGACATAGATGCCAGCTTTATGCATTTGGATTTCAAATGCATTTTCGCTTTTTACTTGCTTCGCAATTAGTCGATTTACGTTCATGCTGCCTCCGATTGATTCTTCAGCCGAGCTGGCGTATCTATTAACAGCCTAGCAACCAGCTCAGCTATTCGACGCGGGCTGAATGGTTTACTTAGAACTTGTTTCACATTTGGAATATCAGAATCACTCTTCTCAAGAGTGTGGCCTCGAGCTGTCAAAATAATAACTGGAACTTTTGAAGTTGAAGCATCTTCGGAAAGAGCATGAGATAATTCAAGGCCATTCATGTACGGCATCTGCACATCTGAAATAATAAGATCTGGCACATTTGCCTTTGCTTGGTGCAATGCGTCTTCCCCATCAACCGCCGTAAAAACTTCATAACCACAGTTACGCAGTTTTAAAGAAAGCACTTGCAGAATATGTGCTTCATCATCAACAATTAGAATATTGTGTGTCATCTTGCTCATTTATTATGCTGCCATCTGCAATCTGCAATCACCTACTGGTATTGAAAACCAGAATTTGGAACCCATTCCCAATTTTGAATCAACACCAATTTGTCCACTGTGAAGCGTCTCAACAATGTGGCGGCATAGATTCAAACCTAATCCAGTTCCGTTAGCAACGCGACGATAATTTTCAACTCGATAAAACTTATCAAATACTTTTTCAGTTTGATCAGGCGCAATTCCAAGACCCGTGTCTGAAACAGAGAAATGCAAACTATGCGTCAAGTTCTCAGCATCAGCACAGACTGTAATACGTCCACCTTCTGGCGTGTATTTAATGGCATTAGATAGAAGATTGACAATAACCTGATACAGCATATCGCCATCACCTTGTACGGCTAGATCAACTGATGCAAGCTGTGTATGAATGTCTAAATGTTTTGCCTTCGCCTGAGGCGTCATATTTGTGACTGCACGTGAAACGAGTTCAGCAAACTCAACACGATCGCGGTCAATATGCATAATTCCAGCTTCTATTCTGCTTATATTAAGAAGATTGTCAATCATTCGACGCAAACGATCTGTTTCTGTTGAGATAACGCTGTAAAAATCTTGACGAGCATCTTCATCAGTGGCATCACCATCGACTAACATTTCAATGTATGCAGATATTGAGGAGAGTGGAGTACGAAGTTCATGACTGGCTTTCGAAACGAAGTCGCTTTTCAATCGAGCAATTTCACGTTCTTTTGTAAGATCTCGTAAAACTGTAACGACAGCATGCATCGGCTCATCTGGTCGACCAACAGACTGCAAATGGACTTCATAGGCAATTGGCTGACCATCAATCTGAATCTCTTGCTCATATAAACGCCCTTCCTTTGGCAATCCACTACGAGCGTCTGAGATAGTTGAAACAAGTTGATGATCGATTACAACATCGCTGAGCTTTTTCCCTGCTGCTTGGCGTGGATCTAATGAGAGCAAGCTTGCCGTACAATCATTTGCATGCAAAACTTCCCCATGCGCATCAATTACGATTACTGAATCGCGCAAAACATCAAAAACTGCTTCCACTTGACGCCGACGTGTACGATCAATACAGCCATGAATTTTGGCAGACTCAAGGGCTGCATTGGCTTCATCGGCATCAAGTTTCGCAGATTGCATTTCTGCCCAAGCAGCAGATTCGCGCGCCTTCCATTTCAATGCAATCAACGCTGCAACAACAGATGACGCCGTTGTACAAGCCAAAATGGTGATTGAAATTAAATCTGTAAACACGTGAGTCTGCCTTAGGTTGCGAAGCCCTTGGGAGACATTTACGCCTTAAGGAACTTCAGGGGAATTTGAGTCCACACTTGCAATTGGCTGACTTCCCTCAATCAACTCTTGCGCCCGCGGCTCATTCGCACCTTCGGCAGAATTTGCATGCATATTAGGTGTATTTGCTTTTTCCGCAATGTTTTTTGACTTTTTGACATAACCAGTAAGAACCAGATGAGCATCATGCTCATCATTATCGGACTCCATTGAGATAATTGCATCTTCGACTCCTTCAAGATCGCCAAGATGCATAGCTGCAATACCACTAAATAATGGGCCTTCACTCGCCTTTGAATCTAAAGAAGTAATTTTTTCGCCACATACTGCAAGCCGTTCGTAATCACCCATCTCCCAAGCGATGAAACCTAGGTCTTCCCACGCACCCTTCTCATCAGGGGTTTCTCGTGTCACAATAAGGCAAATATCTCTCCCTTCAACAAGACGTCCCGTTGACACGAGACATTTGCCACGTAATCGTTGGAATGCTGGCGCCAAAGACTTCTGCTGATCCTCTAACCTAGCTAATGTCACAAGGCAATCTGCATATTTTGCAGCTTGAAATTGCGCAGTTGCAATTGCTGTTGTGTTTTCATGATTATCATTACCCAATAAACGCGAATCTTCCAGCCATGCAATCGCTTCATTTGGCTCACCTTTACTCAAGTAAATATGCCCAAGCAAAGATGAAACAGTTGGATGGTGCTGAAATTCCTGACTAGCTTCATTTAATAAAGCAATTGCTTCCTCATGTTCGCCTAAAGCAACATGTGATTCAGCAGCGGCTAACAAATATTGTGGATGCGATGTATCAAGGCTCATAGCTCTTCTATACGCTTCAATCGCTTCGGCATCCTCACCCCAGCGCTGATGTAAAATACCTAAAAAGTAGTGTGGTTCAGCAAGCTGAGCATTGCATGCAACTGCATTTTGCAATGCCGCATACGCTTGATCAAGCTGATGACGCTCGAGCTCGAGCCCACCGAGGGCGACGTGCGCAAGAACCCGCACCTGCGCATCGGCCGGTACAACCCGCACTCGGAGGACGTCCCGTG
>CAJWSE010000040.1 GCA_913046275.1 uncultured Phycisphaerae bacterium
TCATACTCCACTGCATAACCCATCTGCAAAATCACAGCGTCTTGACACCCTTTCATCATTGGAATTATTTTCTCTTGAATATCCGCTGGAAGGGAAGTAGAAATTCCATTGCAATAAATGGAATCGCCACGCACAGTCTCTGGCTCTAGGAAAACATGATGCTCGTCACGATCTGCAAATCGAACGACTTTATCTTCAATAGATGGACAGTACCGGGGACCACTCTCTGCATCAATCGCACCACTGTACATTGGAGCTTTATCAAGATTGCCCCTGATTAACTGATGCATTTCTTTTGTAGTCGCGGTTATACGACAATCTACTTGAGGTAATGGCGGAAAATTTTCCGTTAGCAAATCGCTAAATGGAGTTGGGTTTTTATCACCAAGCTGAGGCGGAAGCGAATCCCAATCGATACTTTTCTTAGAAAGCCTTGGCGGGGTTCCAGTCTTTAAACGACCAAGTTCAAACCCAAGCTTTTGAAGTGTTGCGGAGATTCCTACCGCTGTTCCTTCCCCTACACGCCCACCTTTCTCCTGAACTTCACCTGTATGCATAAGTCCACGCATGAATGTACCTGTGGTGAGTACAACTGATTTCGCTAACAGTGGCTCATCAAGCATGACACCAATAACTTCGCCGTTCTCAACAATAATATCGTCAACGGTGGCTTCAATGACTTCGATATTAGAACGCGAAGCAATCATGCTTTGCACTTTGTCGCGATATTCGTCTTTGTCAGCTTGCGCTCGTGGCCCCCAAACCGCGGGGCCTTTCGATGTGTTCAACATTTTGAACATAATGCCAGTCGCGTCAATTGCCTGCCCCATAACACCGCCAAGGGCATCAACCTCTCTAACGATTTGCCCCTTACCAAGACCACCTATTGCAGGATTGCACGACATCACGCCAATAGTTTTAGCGTCCATTGTAATAAAAGCAATCCTACCATTTGGAAGCATAGACGAAGCTGCCCACGCAGCTTCTACGCCAGCATGACCGCCACCAATTACTATTACATCTACTTTACGTTTCATATAATTTTATGGAACCGTCCAAGTGTTAGAACCAGTGATGATTGCTTGCAAATCTGCGTCGGCATTTTTTTCTACAACAGCATCAACTTGCAGATGCAATTCATCATCATATGAGGGCCGTGACGCGTCTGCATAAAAAACGCCAATTGGCTCTGGGAACTCAGGGCAATACAATTGGCTGAGCAAGAAGGCTTGCGCCAAGTTTAATTCATCGTGCACAAGCAAATCGGTCTCTGTAAATTTATCGCCAAGAGCGACTACTTCAACAGCGTCGCCATTTCGACGAATACCCTTATCTCGATCTGTTCCAAAAATAAGTGGTTTACCATGTTCAAGAAGAATTGTATTCTCTGGACGCGTGCTTTTTTGCGTAGCATAGAACCAAGCTTGATGATTAAACACATTGCAATCTTGATAAACTTCGATAAAGGAAGTTCCTCTGTGTTTTGCGCCCCTATCCATCAGCCCAGTCAACCCTTTCACATCAACATCTAAAGAACGAGCAACAAACGTACCGCCACTCGCAAGCGCAAGCGTTATTGGATTAATTGGTTCATCAAGTGAACCAAATGGTGTGGACTTCGTCACTTTTCCAACCTCGCTAGTAGGCGAGTATTGGCCTTTGGTCAAACCATAAATTTTGTTATTAAGTAAAACGATGTTAATGTCAATATTGCGACGAAGAGCATGCATAGTGTGATTACCGCCGATTGAAAGCAAGTCGCCATCTCCAGATATTAAAAATACTGCGAGATTAGGGTTTGCAATTTTTACTCCTGTTGCAAATGCTGGTGAACGACCGTGCACAGTATGCGCACCATAAGTGTTCATGTAATATGGAAAACGTGCCGCACAACCAATCCCAGAAACAAAAACAAAATCTTCTCTCTTTACTCCAAGATTAGCAGACATTTTTTTCATTGCCGTGAGCACTGCATAATCGCCACACCCTGGGCACCATCGAACGTCCTGATTACTAGCGAAATCTTTTGGCTTGTATGTTGGAAGCGCTACATCATTCATTTGGCGCCCCCTTTTAAAAGCGCTTCAATTCCATCAGCAAGCTCCTCCACGAAGAATGAACGCCCACATAAATTCTGTATGCCTTCAATGTCCACTAAGAACTTGCTCCGTAAAAGCATTCGTAATTGACCAGCATTCATTTCTGGCATTATTACTTTGCTGTATCTACCTAGTACTTCGCCAAGATTTTTTGGAAAAGGATTGATGTAATGCAAATGAGCCGTGGCAACGGATATGCCGCGATCTTGCAATAAACTTGCAGCCGTCAAAATACTTCCTCGCGTGCCACCCCAACCAAGAATAAGCGTATCTCCTTCACCTTCTACTTCTAAATCAGGAATCACATCTTGAAGCTTGGTAATTTTTTCTGCGCGGTATTTTGTCATTAAAGAATGATTATCATGGTCGTAAGAAACGCCACCCGTACCATCTTGTTTTTCCAGACCACCAACTCGATGCTCTAGCCCAGGGGTTCCTGGAACAGCCCAGGGTCGCGCGCCTGTTTCTTGATCGCGTTTGTATGGAAGGAATTCTTCATCTGTACATTCTGCATGACTAACTTCAATATTTGGAATAGTTGCAATATCTGGAATTAACCATGGCTCTGCCGCATTTCCAAGACCACCTTCAGATAAGAATATAACAGGGCACATTGCTCGAATAGATAGTCGGACTGCTTCAATTGCCATATGAAAACAGTTGCCAGGACTCGAGGCTGCCACAACAATAACAGGACACTCGCCGGGCCTACCGAACATTGCTTGCAATAAGTCAGATTGCTCTGTCTTGGTAGGCATGCCTGTTGCAGGACCTGCGCGTTGCACATTAACTACTACAAGTGGTAATTCCATCATTACAGCAAGACCAATAGCTTCTGACTTTAGTGCCAGACCTGGGCCTGAAGTTCCTGTCACACCAATTTGGCCTGCAAACGATGCGCCAATGGCAACCATGACCGCAGCAATTTCATCCTCTGCCTGCATGGTGCGAATACCAAATTGTTTCAATCTGGCCAAACCGTGTAATACATCTGAGGCAGGAGTAATAGGGTAACTCGCATAAATCAATGGCTTAGATACTTTTGCAGCCGCTGTTGTAAGACCCAGCACAATTGCTTCGTTACCAGAAATTCTTCGATATTCTCCCGATTGCAATTCTGCTGGAGCAACTTCATATTGGGAAGGGAAAAATTCTGCTGTTTCACCAAAGTAATACCCCGCCTTGATTGCCTTCTCATTTAAGTCTGCAATTTCTGGTTTGTTTTTCAATCCACCAAAATAATTTTGCAATTTACTAATGGTGGATTCAATCTCACGCGAGTATAACCACGATATTATCCCAAGCGCAAACATGTTTCTACAACGGTCTATGTCTTTCACTGAGACGCTCGAATCTTCACTTGCAAGTGATTCTCGAGTTAATCTAGACATTGGCACTCGACAAATTTTGTACTGTGCATTTATAACTTCATCGTCAAGTGGGTTATAACCTTCTTCATAACCACATTTCTTAAAGTTGCTCTTGTTAAATTCATCTTCATTAACAATTACTATCCCGCCAGACTCGACGTATTCCAAGTTCGTTTTAAAGCCCGCTGGATTCATCGCAACCATGGCATTGACCAAATCTCCAGGCGTATGAATCTCTTGGCTTGCAAACTGTATTTGATACCCGGACACCCCAAAAGTCGTACCCTTTGGAGCACGAATTTCTGCTGGAAAATCAGGAGCTGTTGCAAAATCATTCCCTGCAATTGCAACGGCGTCCGTGAAGTGCGAACCAGTCAATTGCATGCCATCGCCACTGTCACCACAGAAACGAACTGAGACCGAAGGAAGAACCTGAGCGCCTGAGTCAGCGGAAGAGCTTTCGAAAGATCCTGTTGGTTGTTGAGTGGCAGTGATTATGATGCTTCCTTATACATGTATATAACCGCTTTATTGTACTAAAAACACTATCATTTGCCCTTCTTTCAGCTACTCATTGAAGCGCTATTTTGAAGCGTAAAGCGCGAAGGGGGTTTACTCCAATGTGTAAAATTGCTACAATACTTGGCTCGAAACGGAGTCTACAATGGCAAAAGCAGCTGAAAAACAAATCGTACCCAACACAGAAATGACGTTCACAATCGCCAGTTCGCCAAAGCGGCCTGCTGCGCGCAAGACTATTGAACGCTTAATGTGGATGGAACCAAAAGCCAAAAGAGACCTCTCGATGCTTCAGCGACGCCGCAAGGTAAAGGATATTAAGTACACCATCCGCGCTGGTCGAGTCTGGTTCGATCGCCCAAGGGCAACTCGAACTGTACGCTGCGAAAAAGGCGCTTCATTTACTCTACACGTAACACCCCAAATTGTGAATGATTTGAGAAGTGTTTCAAAGTACTTGAACTTCTAAACATACTTCAACATTAGATTAGAAATTGACGATCTGCCGCTTGGCAGTTCATCCCTATGAAACCATTTCACCTCGGAATATTCTTCGTTGCATTGCACCTCTTGAGAATCTATTGTGATTCTGTAGATAATTTCCCATGTCCGAGCAATTTTGTCGTACTCAATTCCAATTTGAATAGGATTGCCAATTGGGCGCATGCCAGCCTCTTCATCTAGTTCTTGAATAAGAACGTCATCTGGCTTTTGCGATGGCTCAACGCACCCCGCTGGCACGAACTCCCAAGAATGTTGATATTGGTAAACCCTCTCCGACCTTTTTCCCCAAAGGTAGGAACCATCACACGTCGTAATGCCTTTTACACCAAGAGGACGAATACCAATATCAAATTCGCTTGTTTGTACTGCGTAAAAACGATACGCACACTCCATAGCATGAATATTTGCTCCGCCGTACCCATTACGGTGCACACCCAGAACATGCAAAATTCTGCCGTCATAAATAGCAGAATTTTTTTTGCATAGTTCCTTAAAGCGCCAGTCTACTTCATCAAGTTCTATCTGCTTAGGAACGAATAAACCATCTTGTTCATAAACAGTAGCTGGACGACGTAGCCGCATTAACCAAACTCAATGCCTTGAGCTAACGGCATTTCATCACTCCAATTAGAAGTACAAGTCTGACGTCGCATGTATGCCTTCCAAGCATCTGAACCAGACTCACGGCCACCGCCTGTATCCTTTTCGCCACCAAATGCTCCGCCAATTTCAGCACCGCTTGTGCCAATATTAACATTGGCGATACCACAGTCTGAGCCCTCAGGCGATAAGAAGCGACCAGCATTACGCATTGAGTTTGTGAAGATTGCACTACTAAGCCCTTGATCGACTTGATTGTGCATTTCAAGCGCTTCATCCAAATTACTGATTTCAAAGATATATAAAATAGGCGCAAAGGTTTCTTCTTTGACGACTTCTGGCATTTTACCTTTTGGAACACGAATAATTGTTGGCTCAACAAAGTTACCTGGCCGTTCGGACCAGCGCTCGATCCCTTCAATACCGCCACAAAGAATCTCACAGCCTTCCTCTTTTGCTTGCTCAATAGAAGAGCGCATATTTGCAACAGATTGCTCATTGATGAGTGGCCCCATGAGCGTGGTATCTTCAAGTGGATCGCCAATGGATACTTGTGTATAAGCTTTGAGCAAACCTTCAGTTACTTTATCAACTACCGATTCGTGACACAGCAAGCGCCGTGTTGAAGTACAACGTTGCCCTGCAGTACCTACGGCACCGAAGAGTGTCCCGCGAATCACCATATCAAGATCCGCATCTTCCATAATAATGATGGCATTGTTTCCGCCAAGTTCAAGTAATGAACGACCTAAACGACCACCAACGACTTCACCGACTCGCCTACCCATTCGACATGAGCCTGTTGCGCTAATAAGGGGCAAACGCTTATCTGCAATCATCGGTTCACCTACCTCTTCAACGGTACCAATGACCAAACCAAACACATCGCAAGGATCACCATGCTCAGGGGTAAATATATCCTGATTTCGCATAATTTCATGTGCTACATTTGTCATAGCAATAGCGGTCAATGGCGTAATGTCACTTGGCTTCCACACCATCGTGTCACCGCAAACTGCAGCGAGCATTGAGTTCCACGCCCAAACAGCGACGGGGAAGTTAAAAGCTGAAATAATTCCAACAGTACCAAGAGGTTGCCATTGTTCAATCATGGCATGTCGAGGGCGTTCCGATGCAATTGTCAATCCATACAATTGTCTTGAAAGTCCAACAGCAAAGTCTGCAATATCAATGCATTCCACTACTTCGCCGATTCCTTCTGCAATAATTTTCCCACACTCCATTGTGACAAGTTCACCAAGCGGTCGCTCGTACTCACGAAAGGCATTCCCAATACGACGAACAATTTCACCACGTTTTGGAGCGGGTAACATTCGCCATTCTTTGAATACTGCCTGCGAGCGCTTTACTTGCTCGTTGTACTCTTCAGTGGTTTGACGCCTCACGGCTGCAATTGGCTCTCCAGTCGCAGGGTTGTATGAGATAATATGATCCTCAGTTGCTTCAGAAACGCTGCAAACAAGAGGGTGATTAATAAGGTTTGTAAGTGTTGTAGTCATCTCGGTATTCTAGCACACCAAGAGGTGGTACTATTCCTACATGCCACTTGATCGAAATGGAATTGCAAAACGTGCTGCTCAAGAACTCAAAGATGGATACTACGTCAACCTAGGTATTGGGATGCCGACATTAGTCGCAAACTATGTGCCAGAGGGTATGACCGTTTGGCTCCAGTCAGAAAATGGCCTGCTAGGCATGGGTGAATTCCCCGCAGATGATGCTGTAGACGCTGATTTAATAAACGCAGGGAAGCAAACCGTTACTGCAGTCCCAGGGGCTAGCTATTTTTCCTCTGCAGAATCATTCGAAATGATTCGAGGCGGCCATATAAATTTAGCTATTCTTGGTGCAATGGAGATCTCTCAAGGCGGTGATATTGCCAATTGGATGGTGCCAGGAAAAATGATAAAAGGCATGGGCGGAGCAATGGACCTCGTCGCTGGTGTCAAAAAAGTTGTTGTCATCATGGATCACGTGACACGAAAGGGAGAACCGAAACTTATCCCCGAATGCACCCTGCCCCTTACAGGTCTAAGCTGTGTTGACATGGTTATTACAGACCTCTGTGTTTTGGAAATGCGACACGAACATCAAAAATTTGAACTTGTAGAGCTTGCCCCAGAAGTATCTCTTGATCAGGTGCTCGACAAAACAACAGCAGAAATAATCATTTCAAATAAGATAGCTGTGTAATTTTAAAAAACAGCAGTAACACCAGAGCCTTGATCGACACGAACTAAGATTCCGAGTCTTCACAAAAAGCAACTTATACAAAAGAAGCCGTGACCCCTGTCACGGCTTCTTTGCAGTTGGGAAAAATACGTCTTTAAAACTCTTTATCTCTATGTTGCATCTGCGACTTAAGGCGCGCAAGAATTGATGAGTGCATCTGGCTAACACGAGACTCCGACAAGTCAAGAGTTAATCCAATTTCTTTCATTGTCATTTCTTCGTAGTAATATAAAACAACAATAAGGCGCTCTGCTCGAGTAAGACCCTTTGTTAATAATAGTTGCAAATCTCTACGTTGAAGTTCATGAACGGGGTTCTCTTGACGCTTATCTTTAATGACGTCAATCTCTTGAACTTCTTTTGATGAATCTGAATCGTAAGCCTTACGATTTAACGAAGTCATCATCACTGGGCGCGAGTCACGTTCTATTTTTTCGTACTCATCTTTATCAACTTCGAGTTGACCAATAATTTGATCGTCCGTTGCTTTTTCACCCGTTTCCATTTCAATTGACTTACGCGCTCGATCGACTTTCGTACTTCTAGATCTAACGAGTCTAGGGACCCAATCCATTGCACGTAGTTCATCATAAATTGCTCCGCGAATTCGCTGGGTGCAATAAGTTTCAAATTTAAAGCCACGCTCAAGATCATAGGCATCGATTGCCTGCATCAGGCCAAAGAGACCGGCTGAGTAGAGATCATCGACATCTACTTCAGATGGCAACTTCTGATGCACTCGTTCTGCGGTATATCGAACAAGTTGCAGATAGTGCTCCATAAGCACATTGCGGATTTCGAGGGTAGGCTCATTTTTGTATGAAAGCCATACATCGAGCAGAACCATCTCACCACTTGGGGTTGCGACGATGATATCAAGACCTTTGGGGACTTTGCCCTTTAAGGATGATTTCGTTAACTTCGGAACTGTTGCACTTGGCATTGGTCTACTCCTTGACCCTGTAACCAAACTGACACGAACGGACGTGCCATTTTCGTTGTCCTGCCGATCCTTGGCAAAGACGTTATGAAAACTATAACACACGCCAGAAGGTTTCGACAATGAGGTTTTGGGTTTGTTTACCATGATTTTTTAAAAATGACCAAATAAGTGGCCTCTATTGAAATCCACATTCCACATAAAATTGTTCAAATAAACTCTAAATAGGAACATTCATTTTCTGTATTGATTTGAAACCATTGTTCCAACAGCTCAAATAAAAGCGGCACCATGAGCACCGGAAGAGCGATTTTTACCCAAAATAGGCACATTAATAAAAACTATAAAAAACACCTTAAACCCAAAAACAGCAACGGGTTATCGGCCTTTCTTAACCCCAGAACGCATCAACTAGCTTCGAAGGCCTCGCCAAATCGATGTTGCCAGAAATATCCTGCCCATTTGTAATCCAACTCATTGGTGTATTAATCCTGCAAAGAGTAGAAATCATTTCACCAAGATGTACAGCTTCATCTATTTTTGAAACAATCACTCTGTCGTACTTTGTGATAGCGAACCCTTCAGCAGCGCGACGTGTTGCTGTCTCTGAAGTTGCAGCACTAAGGACAAGATGTGTTTCGGTTGGTTTCGCCACTGATAATATCTTAGCTGTCTCATCAATCCTATCACCATCACTCGCACTTCTGCCTGCCGTATCAACGAGAATAATGTCAGAATGTATACATGCTGCCATCGCGATACTCATCTGCTCCGCTGTTCCTGCGATTTCTAAATTTGAATCAAACAATTCTGCGTATTGCCGCAATTGATCCACTGCAGCGACACGATAAGTATCTGCAGTAATAAGCGACACACTTCTTCCCTGCTGCAATCGAAACTTTGTTGCAAGTTTTGCAATAGTTGTTGTTTTGCCAACTCCCGTCGGACCAACAAGCGCAATCACGATGGGATCAAAAGCATCGCGACTTGGTGGCGGCATAGCATCCGGCAATCGTTTCAACAAAATCTGAGTTACCTGCTGGCGAACCATCTCTGGAGTTGCACCTTGCTCAAGCACCATATCTTGAACAATTGAACC
>CAJWSE010000041.1 GCA_913046275.1 uncultured Phycisphaerae bacterium
CCAATGTTTAGTGGATTATTTGGATTACAAACCAATGGAATAAGCATGTCCGATTTGCAAACGTTCATTCAAAATTTTTCTATTCCAAAACTCATGTACATCTACAGCCAATAAAATGTAATCCTTTTACTCGAAAAGCGTAAATTTAATTAAACTGCGGCTATGCCCCGTGCAATGCCACTCTTTTTAATAATTCTAGCTGCTTCTACACTCGCTATTTTTATTGGTTTCCAACAAGAAAAGCGACATATGGATCAGCTACTCTCTTCGACTTCAACCACCGATCAGCTTGAAGGCATATCGCTGTGTAAGAATCTTTCATTTGAGCAAAAATGTGTCAAATTAGCGACTCTTCTAAAGAATGAAAATGAAGCGTCATATCAAGCGCAAATGTCCATCATCCGAAGTGCATTTAATGAAAATAAGGTGCTGCAACTATCAAACATGCCACTTCTATTAAATTTCATTGAAGCAGCAAATTACTTCGCTTTTGAAGTGAACAAGAGTATCTCCCCAGGTTTTCAATTACCCGATTTCAACCTTGCACAACCTTGGATGAAATTCCTCTCCGTTTTGTGCTCTTCAGAAGCAAGTTTAATCTCGTTTGATGAACTCTGTTCAATTCCACCTAGAGACCGCGATGGGAGTGTCTTACTGGCAACGCTAGCCATTGAGAAGAATGCGCCAACTCAAATTGAGCACCTTCTTACTGATTGGACCGGAGCATATGATGATGATCGAGTCAGCATAGCTATCCTACTTGCTGGACTTAGGAACATTCCATTACCTAAGATTCAATCGGGCAGTGAAAAAACTCTTGCTATTAGTAGAATTATCAATGAAAAGAATTTCAAACTTGCTTGGAGAACCATGCATCGAAGCGATGGTAAAATACATCCGGATATCGCTCTTGCTGGAATGATCGCTGACCCTAATCGCTTTCTCCCCGAACTGATTAAAAGTGCCAAACTAGGTCAATGGCAACATCCTGAACAGCCTATCGCAATTGCTTGGGCGATTTATCCAAAAATTGCGGCCTCAATTCCCAAAGAATTTATCATCAATCCTCCATTGAGATTAAAATGGTGGGACTACTTCGCTTGCGGGCTGCTTCAAGAATGAGGAAGATACAACTATGAATCAATCAATTGCACTCAGTGTTGTCATGATGCCCAGAGACTCGAACGCGTATGGAACGATCTTCGGTGGCATTATTCTCTCCTATATTGACCAAGCGGGGTTCATCGAGGCCAGAAAGCATGGCAACCATCGATGGGTAACTGTTACGATTGAAAAAGTTGATTTTAAAAAACCAGTTTTTGTCGGAGATGTCGTCCGCTTTTTTACAAGTACTTTAAAAACTGGTTCATCCTCCGTCACAACGGAAATCACTGTTGAAGCTGAACGATTCGATACTGCTAATAAAATTGAGGTTACAAAAGCAGTCATGACCATGGTAAGTGTTAATGAGGATGGCAAAGCGATTCCATTTTCTTCGCCACCAAGTATTCAAACAAAGGATATTAAATGACAAACACGCTTGCTGTGTTATTCAGTGGCGGTGGCAGAACGGCAATCAATCTACTTGATAAGATTGAATGTGGTAATCTTGATGCAAAAATTGTTTTAGCGATTGCGTCAAAGCCAAATATTACGGGGATAGCTCGATTGCAAAATCGTGGTATTAAAGTTTATATCGCAGAAAATACAAACAAAAATTCAAAAGAAGGCGATGAGCGTGTTCGCTATCTATTGAACGATACTCAACCAGATATCATTTGTTTATGTGGTTACCTGCGCTTACTCTCTTTAGAAAGCTGGATGCAGTCAAGGGTGTTGAATATCCATCCGTCACTTCTACCTAAATATGGCGGTAAAGGAATGTATGGGATGCGAGTGCATCAAGCCGTACTAGACAATAATGAAATTGAAAGCGGCTGTACTGTCCACTATGTTGATGAAAAATATGACCATGGTCCGCATATCATCCAACGATCCTGCCCCGTTTTGCATTCTGATACAGCTCAAGATCTTGCCGATCGCGTATTCAATATTGAATGTGACGCATACCCCGAAGCAATTAGAGCAGTAGGATCAAAACTCCGGGTATGATGCTAATCATATGAGCGATTCAAAGAAATCAAGACCTTTCCTTAGTGGCCTCGCCGTTCTACTTCCTTCGGTACTCACGCTGTGGCTACTCGTTAAAGCGTATCAATTCATTGATTCCGCAATAGCCGAGCCCATAAATACTGGAATCCGCTCAGCTTTTATTCATATTCCAAAATATTTTCCAAAATTAGCAGACTCATTTTCAATAGGACCAGATGATGAGATTCTTAACACTGCCATTCTAGAAGCAAATATTCAACCTAACGATACATCGCAAATTCAAGATCTATCTAATACGATTTTTACTGAAGCAGTAAATACGTGGTGGACAGAACACCCATGGATGAATTTGCTTGGCCTGCTTGTCGCAGCAATCATTGTTTACATGGCAGGTCGGCTGGTTGGCGGTTTTATTGGGCGTTCAATTTACAAAAGAATCGAAAAACTCATGGTAGCAGTGCCGATTATCAGTAAGGTCTACCCCTATATCAAGCAACTCGTTGATTTCCTTATAAGGGATAGCGACAAGCCTAAATTCAGCAGAGTCGTTGCAGTCGAATATCCAAGAAAAGGAATTTGGTCTGTTGGCTTCATGACTGGTGATTCTTTAAGATCAATACAAGAGCAACTCCCAGATTCAATCACTGTTTTCATTCCAAGTTCACCAACACCTTTTACCGGCTACACAATAACGGTCCCTAGGAAAGATACAATTGATTTACCTATCTCCGTAGAAGAAGCTATTCGTTTTGCAGTCAGTGGCGGCGTGCTTATCCCGGATCATCAAAATAAAATTGACATAAATCAACTCTCAGAACCTGCTAAAATAGAAAACAACCCTGATTTAGGGCATGAATCTAAAGACTAGAAAAAGATTATGCAGATAAATATCACAAGTAAGCACCTAGACATGACTTCGTCGATTGAACAGTACATTCAAGCAAAATCTAGTAAATTGACACGTTTCTACGACAAGATAAAACAAATCGACGTCAAAATTGAAAAAACAACCCATGGCTTCATTGCGGAAATTTTGACGGATATTGAACACTATGACGATATCATTTCAAATAGTGAGGATGATGATTTGTACGCTGCAATTGATTTGTGCGTCGATCGCAGTGTTCGCCAACTAACCGACCTAAAAAACCGTATTAAAGATCACCATAAAAATTAATGGTATTGGAGTACCCACGATGAAACTAATGGACATCGTCGTCAAAGACGCAATCATTCCAGAACTCAAAGCAAATAATCGTGATGGCGTTATTACCGAAATGGTAGAAGCCCTTGCACATGCTAGCTGCATCACTGAAAATCAAAAAAGTGAATTTACAAAAGCTATCATCCGACGAGAAAACAAAGGCTCCACTGGTTTTGGTCATGGCGTAGCTGTGCCTCATGTAAAGCATGCTGACATAAAAACAATGCATATTGCGATTGGAAATAGCGCTAAGGGGATTGATTTTAAAGCGCTTGATCGTGAGCCCGTGCACTCAGTTATGCTACTTCTTAGCCCAGAAGATCAACCAGAGAATCACCTTGATGCGATGGAAGCTATTTTCAGTAGTTTGAGCCAAGATACATTTAGGCGATTCTTACGTCAGGCCAAATCGCCCGAAGATGTCTTAACGCTTCTGGGCGAAACAGACAGCGCAGCTCGTTAGTTCGTTTGACCAAATCTACCAATATTCGGTGCCAATAAACTGGCTCTTACACTATTCGACCCAATACAATTATGGCATTATCTTCTACAACTGTAACCATCAAAAATCGCCTAGGGATGCATGCACGCCCAGCGATGCTTTTTGCTGAAGTTGCTGGAAAGTTTAATGCCTCTATCACTGTTGGCCATTCTAAATCAGAACAAGTAGATGCAAAATCAATAATGCAAATCATGATGCTTGCCGCAACCGAGGGCACTATTCTAACCATAGAAGCAGACGGTGACGACGCGAATGATGCATTAGCTAAGCTAACTGAACTTGTCTCTGCGGGTTTTAACGAATAATTACGACCCTAATTGCTCTGCACGTAAATCTCTATTCATAAGTGCAAGAATAGCGTTTTGAATGGGCAAGTTTTCAAATAAAACACGATACATCATTGATGAAATTGGCATTTCTACTTCATAAAATTCTGAGAGAGATTTTACAGCTTTTGTTGTCGGCACGCCTTCAACTACTGAGCCCATTGTTTCTATAACCATCTCTAATGCCTCCCCATTACCCAAACGTTCTCCGCATGTTCTATTCCGACCATGCGGGCTAAAACACGTTGTTGCTAAATCACCCACACCTGCGATTCCAAAAAAAGTTTCTAGTTGCGCACCCATTGCGACACCGAGCCGAGAAATTTCAGCCAAACCTCGAGCAAGCATCGCAGATTTTGCATTATCCCCAAGCTGCATTCCATCACAAATACCTGCAGCAAGCGCTATCACATTCTTTAATGCACCAGATAGTTCTACTCCAAGCGGATCGCCATGTGTATAAATGCGCAGCCAAGGCACGTCAAATAAATCTTGCATCATCGCGGCGACTTCTGGATTTGAAGAACTTGATACCATTGCGGCAGGCCGTTGTCTAGCCAATTCCGTAGCAATTGTGGGCCCAGATAAAACACAAGTAGCATGCTGATCGCCTAATATGCCCTCAATAATTTGCGAAGGCAATAAATTGCTTTTAATTTCAATTCCCTTAGCAACACAGCCTATTGGTATGCATTCTGGAACAAAGGGCGAGAGACTTTCCCAAGTAGTTTGTATAAATTGAGTTGGGATAGCGTTAATTGCAACATCTACCCCGTCAAGTGCTCTTGCTCGATCAGCTGTCACAAGTACATTCTCATTCAGTATAAAATCTGGCAATCGAGTGGATTTACGAGATATTTCTAGAGAGTTAACGCTCTCCACGAATGGACCCCAAACTCGAACCTCAAGGCCTCTGCAAACAAGCGCATCTGCAAGCACGAGGCCCATTTGACCATCTCCAATTACTGTTACTGCTGTCATAGTGATCCTACTTTCAATTGAGGGGGATATCTCATAAGATTACGCAAATCCTAACCGAACAATACCAGCTGAAACTGCCTATAGTAAGGAAGAATCTTTGAGGAGTTTTAAATACCATGTCTGAAATCTCAGCTTCTGAGCCAAATATAGCTCTCAACAGCTCAAATACTACGAAAATTGAACTTCAAAGTAGTGACTTTGATGGCGCCCGACGACTAGAACGTCGTTTACTCATAGCGCTTAGCGGCGGCGTATTACTTGCTGTTTCTTGGATTGGGTACTTATTAGGTGCGCATACACTAGTTGCAGAAATTCCTGCCGCCATTGGTGCGATTATTTTGGTTATCCCACTCCTTTCTGGTGCATGGAGTGAAATCAAAACGGGTAAACCATCAAGTGACGCACTTGCATCACTTGCTGTTATGGCCGCCCTTTCGGCTGGAATGTATCTCGCAGCTGGCTTCCTCGCACTCTTCCTCTGGATGGCAAACTTGATTCTTAGCCGCACGGCGTGGGGGGCGCAACGAGCAATCCGAGATCTTGTTGATTTGACTCCCGGAATGGCTCGAATTATAGAACATGACATTGAGCGCGAAGCACCTTTGAAAGAAGTGGCGCTTGGAATGATTATCCGAGTTCGACCTGGAGAAAACTTACCTGCTGACGGCATAATCATTTCTGGTCATTCAGATATCAATCAAGCATCTCTCACTGGTGAAGCCGTTCCTGTTGAAGCTCAAGACGGCACAACAGTATATGCAGGCACTACAAATCTAACTGGTCAAATAGATGTTCGAGTGACTGCCGTTGCTGCAGAAACAACCATTGGTAAAGTCGAATCGCTTATTCGTGAAGCGGAGTCAACTCGTACTCAACGCCAAGAACTCATCGAACAACTTGCCTCTTATTACTTCTCGATTGTTGTTATGATTGCTGCAGTCGTTTGGTTCTTTACAAGCCGAAGCGCTGATGAAGCGATTCGTGGTGCCGCTGCTGTAAGAGCAATTACTGTACTCGTAGTCACGTGCCCAGGCGGACTGCTTATTGCCCATCCCACGGCAATGGTTGCTGCATTTGCGGCGGCTGCACGATTAGGCATAATGATTAAACACACGATGACACTTGAATCTGCCGCAGGGGTTGACACTGTGATTATGGATAAGACAGGGACCTTGACAACCGGCAAATTTGCCGTAAGTCGACTTGCGCCAGCAGAAGGAGTCGCAGGTGCTGTTTTACTTCAAGCTGCTGCAGACGCAGAGCAGCACTCCAATCATCCACTTGCAAAATCAATTCTAGAAACCGCGACCCAGGCGAATATAACACCAGGAGCTGTTGAAAAATATGAAGAAGTCCATGGTCGAGGCGTTATTGCTCACACAAGCACTGCTGACATTTATGCTGGAAGAGGAGCCTGGATTGAGTCATTAAATGCATCTGTTACAAAAAATATCAAAGTCGTTTCCGAAAAAATTGAAGGTATGTCAAGTGTTCATATCATGCGAGGAAAAGAATACTTAGGCGCAGTCGGACTTGAGGACAAACTTCGGCCTCATGCCGCTGAAGCTGTAGAAAATATGCGTAGAAATGGTGTTCGAAGAGTTTCCATTTTCACAGGTGATCGCCTTGATGTTGCAAAACGCGTTGCACAATCTGTGGGTGTTGATTCAATTGAAGCTGAATGCTTACCTGAAGAAAAACATGAAGAATTAAAATACCTTATAAGTCGTGGGCATAGTACGCTTGTTGTTGGAGACGGAATAAATGATGGGCCTATTCTGGCGACAGCAGATGTAGGAGTGGCGATGGGATTAAGTGGTTCAGATATTGCCACAAACTCTGCAGGCGTTGCCTTGATGAATGACGATTTACGGAATATCCCGTTCTTAATTTCACTCGCAAGAAAAACTAAGAGCATCATCGGGCAAAATATTGGTGCTTCACTATTGCTAGCAATTATTGGTCTAGCACTCGCAGCGACAGGCAATATTAATATCTGGGTTACCCCCTTCTATTATGCTCTTGGCTACATCATTGTTATCGCAAACAGCCTTCGACTCATCAGATTTGGTGAAGAATTCACTTCGGTTGTTGAATCACAGCGACGAATGGAGGAATCTCGAGTTGCAAAACCCATTCGACAAATTGCGAGTATATAGTTCGACTCATCAAGAATTATTAAGGCAAACCTGCGAAATCTATAGTTGATTTTCTCGCGGACTTTTTATGCAATTGTTATTGAATCATCCAGGAAGACATCTTGAATCGCTCCGAGTAATCGAACACCATCACTCATAGTGCGCTGAAAAGCCTTGCGTCCCGAAATCAAGCCGCATCCACCAGCCCGCTTATTTATCACAGCTGTTTCAACAGCTTGAGCAAAATCATTCTCGCCTGATGCGCCACCAGAATTGATCAAACCACAACGCCCGCTGAAGCAATTTAAAACTTGATAACGGCACAAATCAATCGGATGATCTGAGCAAAGATCTTCATACATGCCCTTGTGAAACTTGCCGTAAGAAGTACTGCCCTCGTTCATTGCTACATATCCGCCATTGTTCGTAGCAAGTTTTTGCTTAATAATATCTGCTTGTATTGTCACACCCAAATGGTTTGCTTGACCTGTCAAATCAGCAGAAGCATGGTAATCGCTACCGCTTACTTTAAAATCACTATTTCGTAAGTAACACCAGAGCACTGTTGCCATGCCAAGTTGGTGGGCAAGTTCAAAAGCATGTGCAACTTCTTGAATCTGCCTGCTAGACTCTTCTGAACCAAAATAAATTGTTGCTCCAACGGCCGCAGCACCCAAGTTCCATGCTTCTTCAACAGATCCAAACATGACCTGGTCAAAAGAGTTTGGGCTTGTCATAAGTTCATTATGATTAATTTTAACAATAAACGGAATTTTATGAGCATAGTCACGAGCCACTGAGCCTAATGCGCCATATGTTGTCGCTACTGCATTACATCCACCCTCAATGGCAAGTTCACAGATATTTGATGGGTCGAAATACAACGGATTCGGACTAAACGAAGCACCACCAGAATGTTCAATACCTTGATCAACAGGAAGAATTGAAACGTACCCCGAACCCCCTAGACGTCCGTGATTATAAATCGAAGCAAGATTTCTTAAGACTTGAGGACTTCTATCACTATTTTTCCAAGTCCTATCGATAAAATCACTGCCTGGAAGGTGAAGTAAGTCTGAGGAGACTTTTGCTTTGTATGAAATTAAATCTTCTGCATTCTCGCCTAAATATTCAACTGTTGAGGTCATTCTGGTGTCTCCTGGTTGAGGGCATTATACCTTTTAGGCTCTCCCACAGGGTCTCACACATAAAAAGTGTAAGTTCTCTAAATTGTAGAGGCCTGACCATCACGGCGTGAATCACTGGCACCAGCATAACCAATTGACAACCCTTGAACAATTTGGCCGCCACCAAAGGCAACCGTTTTTGATTTAGCTAATTCAAGTTCATGACCCATCTTTTCAAGCATATCGTAGACCGAATGGGAAAAACCAGGCTCAATAGCGACTTTTTTGCCACCAATAAGTTTCCATCGGGGCGCATCAAGAGCTGATTGAGGATTTTGATGAGCAAATAACAATCTGCACAAAACTTGTAAATGCCCCTGAGGCTGCATTGGACCCCCCATAACACCAAATGGTGTTCGCAAGCCACCCTGCTCTAAAAATCCTGGGATAATTGTATGAAATGGTCGCTTGTTTGGACCAATACAATTTGGGTGATTTGGGTCAAGGGAAAAACCTCTGCCCCTATTTTGAAGTGCAATACCAGTTCCAGGCACAACCATCCCGGAGCCAAATCCTTCAAAAAGCAATGATGATTCCTCTATTTGGATTTCTGCATGCCCGAACTCCTTAGCCTCAGAGTGGCTTACCTGACCACCAAACTGCTCAGCAAGAGTTTGCATTCCATAGCAAATACCTAAAATAGGTATATCTAATTCAAAAATAATCTCTTGAACTCTTGGAGTATTTAATTTTCTAACTGATTCTGGCCCGCCAGAGAGAATTATCCCCTTTGGTTTAATTGCTTTAATTTTTTCAGAAGAAACATCCCAAGGAAGAATTTCAGAAAATACATCTAACTCTCTTACTCT
>CAJWSE010000042.1 GCA_913046275.1 uncultured Phycisphaerae bacterium
CAAGAAAACCAAATCATCATGATGATTCGCAACCCCCTAGAACGAATTGAATCAGAATTCGGCTTTCTTAGCAATCGAGAGATGTTTCGAGAACTCTGGCAAAATAATGTTGGATGCGAATACCCAAAAACACTGCTCGAATACATCCAGCATCCTTCCAACGCAAACAGCATTTGTCGATTTTTGCACGGGATTCCTATGTACACAAATGACCCTGTCACGCAAGTGCAATACGATGACGTCATCAAGTCATTCGAAAAACTTTCATTTGTATTTGGAAGAACTGATCAAATGGGATTAACGGTTTCGAATGTTTCTAACCAATGTGGGATTGAATTCGGCGACATGATTCCTAGATACCGAACAAGTTTATACAAACCAAAACGTAGCAATCATTGGGAAACTATTTCAAACACTTTTGATGAGCTAAACACATTTGACTTAAAACTCGAGATAGAAATTCAAAAACGTTTTCTTGAGCAAACAAAAACTATCCCCCGCTCCAAACAAGTCACATTCGCTGGAGATGAATATGATTCGCTCTATCCGTTCGTCTGTGTAGAGCCCATGCGATCACCTTTGGAAATTTATGCTAATGATCTTGACGATCCAATCGTGTTATACAATTGGATTGAGCAGAACCGAAAATTACAACAACCTATATTAAAAAAGTGTATCCATTTGAACAAGGGTGATGGAAAAGCATTCTTAATTGATTGGCTCAATAAAACAATTCCTACGATGCTTAAGGATGAGACAATTAAAGTCGATTGCTCAAATCCACTTGACTCATTGCGCTTGCTTGTTAAGAAAATGTTCCGTACTTAACCAAATAACTCTAGAGCGTGTAAAGCAACAGAATGCGTTGAATCTTGCTCAAGCACTAAACTTGCTTGACGAATTGCTGCATCACTTTGATTAAGTGAAATTAATAATTTCAATCGTAGAACTTGCCAAGTCAGTTCACCACGATTCAAGCCAACCTCCCGAAGAACCCGAAGTCCTTCGTCATATTCTTCTTGTTCGTAGTAATAATTGGCTAATTTAGCTCGATCAGCTGAAGTAAAGACACCTAGCTGTAGTGAGCGGTGCAATGCCTCAACTCCCTGCTCAACCAATCCTGCCTTCAAGCATAAGCGACCATATGTGCCTATAGCATGAAAGACAGCAAGCTTATCTAAATTAATCGATTCCAACTTGTCTACAGGATTATCTAAATTGAGTTGAATGAGCCCTTGTGCAATTATTGTTAAAGGGATATCAGGATATGCTTTTTCTAATAGTTGAACAACTGATTGAAGCGATTCCATTTTCCCTTGTTGCTCAAGCGCAAGAATTAGCATCCAATAATCAAACGGCTTACCTCTGAGCTGAACAAGAAATGCACTATTCAATTCAAGCTCCTTCCACAATTCTTTTTTAAAGGCAATAGAAGCCAATGTAAGAAATCGCTGGATAAGAATGGTTATTCCGGGCTTGTATTGTTCTGCTATAACATGTTCCAATACAGCAACCCACTCAGCATCTGTATTGGAAGGTATTTGAGGAAAAGTTCGCGGCTCGTCGACGAGGTATGGTTTTAAAAATTTCCATTCGGGCTGTATCACACCAATTGGGCAGCTAACTCCTGCTAATGCATATGCAGCGCCTCCAATAAGTTCAAGATGCGGAATTTCAGCAATATCGTAAGACTGGCTACCAACCAAAAATGTAGCTGCGTACGGTCGAATTGATTTCATGACTGATGCATCGTCATTCGTGCGGTGGCTCACAATTAAAAAATGTGTTGCTTCATCTATCGATTCTATGAGTTTTTCAACTTTTGATTGCGTTTCTTGGACCTGCGAAGCCTCTGTAGACTCTCTTGCTAATCTTGGAAAGACAACTCCAACAACATCAGCATTCAGACAACTTGAAATATCAGCAAACTCATCTGAACTTTGCATATTTTCAACTCGCTCGTCTCCCAGAATTGCAGGCCAATTAATTGTTTTGATCGTAAATTCCGAACCGTCCCAAAATGATTGAGCGCGTCTGTCAGATCGTTCTGCTTCTCGTATTTTGTAGGTTACTGCATCAACGGTCCCGCGCGTAACAATGCCATGCTGAAGAGCACTCACCCCTGTGGATATAGAGACAGCAATTGCAGCTGGTGGCAATGGCGGTGAAGCCACTTCTGTATGGATTGCTATTCGACTACCCAGCTTCGATGGTTTTCCAACCATTAATGGCCCATCAGTTACAATAATAAATAGTCGTGGTGCTTGTTTTTCGAGCATACACGTATTAATTCGGCATTTTGTATACTGCGTGTTGTATTAATCTAACGGATTGTTATTGCCTTTTAATAGGGCGATAAATGCTAAAAGTGGTTGAAAATGCATATAAACGCGGTTATAAGGCTGTTTTTTACAATTGAGCATAGTAACAAAATCAAAAATTACCTTTAAATTACAGGTGTGAAAGCTATAACCGCGAAATAAACAGCCTAAATTAACATTTCTTTAAATGCAGATATTTTAGGCAAGATATTTCGATTATTTATCTTGACAATGACTCAAAATTGGTGCATTCTGCATATATGGAGGTTTGAGACTAGACCAAATCCATCCCTCCGACTCAGGATATTTTGAAGAAATTCTCCTGGGCAAGGAGAGAAGAGAGAACTCATCCTTGAATAATTTAGCTCTTTCTCAGGCGGGTTAGCACATTGTGTTGATCCCCTTACACGGAATGCAAGTGCCGTAAAGGCTTGCGAAATGTAGGGATGTGTCGACACACAAAACTACAGGCAGGAAAATTGTTTTAACGTTCGATGTGTCGAAATCGAACAGAGAAGAGAATAGAGGAATTTATTATGAAAAAGCGATTTATGCTTACAGCAGCTGGTGCAGTTGCTACAGGTTTCGCAGGTTCAGCTAACGCTGAACTCGTTGCGATGGAAAATGGCCTAGACAAATACTTCGGCGAACACTCATGGCAAGTTATCAGCTCCGGTGGATCTGTTGTAGCTTCAATGGCCGGTGGTAGTTATAATGGTCTTGTTGACGGTACTTTTAATTATGTCACAAACTCCGCAACTAGTCACTTCGGTACTGCTTACGGATTTATGGATCTTGCAGCTGGTACATACAACGTACAAATGCAAGACTCATGGGGTGACGGTTGGGCATGGAACTCATACGTGGGTTACTTAATGATTGGCAGTGGTTCAGGTACTGTTAGTGCCTCAAGCGGTTCATTCAGCTTTACAGTTGTTCCAGCTCCAGGTGCTCTTGCACTACTTGGTCTAGCTGGTATTGCTGGCACACGTCGTCGTAAATAATTTTATGATTGATGTGCGACTTTAATTAGTCAACACGAACAGGTCATCTTTCGAGATGACCTGTTTTTTTATCTGGTTTGAATTAACCTGTCGTAAAGACATCGATAATGATAAAAGTAGATTTAGATGTAATCATGCACAACATCGATCAGCGGGCCGAGATGCTTTTCGTAGTTCTTCCAGCGGCCACTTGAAGTGTTATACATCTTTTTATTCACTTGATCGTAACTAATTGTCCGAGCCACGCGATCAGATTTATGGAACTCCATGCAATCTTCTTGCCATGGTAAATCTAAAAATTCAATTAGTCGCTCTGTCTGTTTTCGTTGGCCAGTGACCAAGTCCTCATAGTGCAATTCCATCATAGGTATGGAAAGCGCTTCCAGCCAATGGTCCGTGATTTTCTTACGCTCAACCCAAGTGCGACCAATATGTTCAAGCTTATTCGTATAAGGAAGGCCTGCCGCTAAAAGATTATTCGTAAAGCAGGACACTGCATTATCAAGGGGATTTCGATGCAGAAAGATTGCTCTTGAACTAGGTAAAATTTGAGATAAAAACCCTAATTGCAGATGTAAATTCAATGCTTTGTTCGAAACAACAGTCGCATCATTCCTAAAAAAATCACAATGCTTGATATATCTAAGAGAAAGCTCATTGATATCGTTGCTCCTAAGGTCAATGATATTCATAGGCCACTGATGAAAAGAATCCGTTAACTTTGCAACGCTCGACTGTAAGAGTGAACCCGTCGGCATTTCGCCGCCATTCTCTACGCCTGAATGCATTCCAAGAATTTGTTCCAAAAGACTTGTCCCACTGCGAGGATTCGCAACGATAAATACAGGTTTTACTTCAGTAGATGGACCATGAATAAGAGATTGGATGGTGTCCTTGGTCATAAATGAGCGCATTTGTTCAAACTGAGAGAAAAAAGCTTGCTCATCAAAATGTGTATCGTCAAAATCATGCGCATTTGTTGCTGCCTCCCAACATAAATCAAATTCACCTAGTCGATCATATGCCTTACTAAGCAAAAAAAACAACTTTGTTTTTTTTGCACAGTTTTGCTCACTGGCTACTAACGAAAGAAGGTAATCAACTGAATCAGAATACTGTTTCTTGGATATAAGCAATCGAGCTTTCAAGCGCTGGAAATTGCCATTGTCCTTTTGATCTGGAATTGTGCCAAGCAGAGCAATCGCTTCATCTGCCAAATTACTCCGTTCATAAATATCCGCTAAAGCAAGCACACTGCGTACACTCGAGTTAGAAAATTGAATCGCACAATTACAATATTCAATTGCCTTCTTAAAATCTCCCAGTCTTGACCATGCAACCGCAGCATCAATTAGTATTTTTGGATGAACTGGTTTTTGATCTACCAGTTCCTCATAAAGCAGCGCCGATGTATAAAAATCCCGAGATTCTGAGGCAACCTGAGCATGCAGCGAGACTAATTCGAGCGATTCTGGGAAGTCCTCGACACCTTTTTCAACCAAGTCTAAAGCCAGAGAATGCATATGCTTTGCAAGTAAAGATTGCACTTCTTGCATAATAGTTTGAACGGCATTTACCATAAATGGATTATAACCGGAGCGAACAATTGTTAAATATAGTCTGAAACAATATCAATCAAAGGTCCAAGATGTTTCTCATAGTTCTTCCAACGGCCGCTTGAAGTCTTATACATCTTTTTATTTACTTGATCGTAACTAATCGTGCGAGCAACTCTCTTTGATTTATGGAATTCCATGCAATCTTCTTGCCACGGCAAATCCAAAAATTCAATTAGTCGCTCTGTCTGTTTTCGTTGGTCAGCGACCAAGTCCTCATAGTGCAATTCCATCATAGGTATGGAAAGCACTTCAAGCCAATGATCTGTAATTTTCTTCCGTGCAATCCATGTTTTTCCCAATGTCTCAAGAGAATTCGCATATGAATGTCCTGAAATCAATAAGTTAGTTGTATAGCAGGAGACAGCATTGTCTAGGGGGTGCCTATGCAACATCACAGCCCTAGAACTTGGGAGAACTTTTGAAAGAAAACCCAATTGTGTTGGTAAATTCAACGCCTTGTTCGAAACCACTTTTTTACCTTGAGCAAAATCCACATTTGCCGCGACGTACTGTTTCGAAAGTTCGGCAGCGTCTTCTTTACGCATGTCAATCATATTAGTTGGCCATGCATGAAATGAATCGGTAAGCCTAGCCACGCTCATCTGCATAGTATGGCCTACTGATAGCTCGCCAGCATTAGCAATGTCTGGATGCATACTAAGTATTTGCTCGAGTAGACTTGTGCCGCTTCGAGGATTACCCACAATAAAAAGTGGCTCCATTTCAGCAGTGGGACCATCTGCGAGCGAATCAACTAAATCGGCATTCATGAAATCAATCATATTGTCATAACCTGCGAAATAAGCGCCCTCATAGAATGGAGTTTGATCAAGTTCATGCGCTTTTTGCGCTGCGCACCAAGCCTTGTCATAATCACCTAATTTATCGTATGCCTTAGCGAGAATAAATTGGTTGGCAATGAGTTCATTAATTTCAAGCAATCCAGTTTCAAATTTTATGTTAAGCAAGTCAACTGCCGCACTAAAATCTTTGCGTGCGATAAGTGCTCTCGCTCTTATATTAAGCATTCTTGCTTCATTAGGGAGTTTAGAAATGCATTCGTCAAGTAAGTCCAACTGACCACTGCGCTCATAAAACTCTGCACGATTCTGTTCTAAAATCTTTGGATGTATATCACTCTGTGAAGCCTCCTCCAAATAGCAAAGAGCTCTTTCAATGTCACCAAACATATTCCAAGCCCTCGCCAGTGACAAAAGAATCTGAGAACGATTTGGATCTACTTGATTCAGTTCCTCAAGAATTTTTATAGCACTGGCGAAATCACTTGTTTCAAGAGCGATTTGCGAAGACTGAAATCTTAGTTTGGCAGAATCTGGAAATATCTGAATATTTTCATCCAGAACGATCCGTGCATTTTGAAACAACTTCTTTGAAATCAAATTATCGATTGCTTGAGTCGCTTCTTCTTCTGTGTAGAATTGTGGCATTTGGGCAGTATAATATAGACACCTGCAACTCGTTTTGATTCAACTCTAAACTGGAAAGAAAATCCCCTATGTCTAATCAACCACAATCTGCGCCTTCTGATTTGCCCCCGATTGACACTTCAAAAATTTCCATTGAAATCTCAGAGCTTGATGCCCCCGATTATCGATTCGATATTGAAGTTTCTAAAGAGTTAATTAAAGAGATAACAACACGAATTAAAGAAGGTGGACTGCAGTATGACGAGCAACAGATGGGAAATCTTATTGTTCAAGTCAGTTTAGATGAAGCCATGAAGCGTCTTGACAAGGATTCTGCTTGGGGTGCTCGATTACTTCAAGAAAGTGCGGGCAAATACTCACTTAACGAAGCATTTAAATTTTCAGCAGTTGTAGACACCTTACCAGATGAGGATTTTGATATTGAGTCAATACCAATTAAACGAAATCGATTGCAAGTAGATGATGCGCTGGTTGATACTGAAGTTGCTGAACAGCAACTTCAATTTGGAGCAAAAGAACCATTTGAAGGCGAACTTGATTATGGAGACGAAATCACATGTGACGCCGTTTGTACAATTGAAGGCTCTGATCAGCCTATGACAGTTGCACAATGTACGCTTCGAGTGCCTTGCGAAAGCCAACGTTTTGTCTTCGCTGGATTGCATATCCCCGAAGTAGGCAATGCATTGCGAAAAACTCAAACCGCAAATTCACTTACATTTGATTTTCATATCCAAGAACAACGTGGTAATTTAACACTCAAGAATTGTTCATTTGTTCGAATAACTCCTGCAACGATTCAACATGTACTGGACCAGTATGGAACACCTAATGAAGCGCTCTTTCGAACCCAAATCAAGATGTCATTACAGAACAATTTTAATCGTGAAAATAATAACTTCATGATGCATCAACTTTACAAATTCCTTATGGATAATGTAAACATTCCCATTTCAAAACGTATCATTGAAAAAAGCTTCAAGAGCTTGTGCGAGACATCATCACAAGCAAATGAAGAGCTAAAGCAAGAACAACTAGATAATTTTCGGGCACAGGCGGAAAAGAACGTAAAGCGACTAACCATCAATGCCTGGCTCCAGCGAAACTTCCACCTTTCTCTCTCTGAGGAAGATATTGATAAACAGGCTGCAATCATCGCAGAAGAGCGCCGAATGCGACCAGCCCAAATTAAAGAAGAGTTCCTCGCTGCCGACAAAATCCAAGCTTTGGGAAATATGGCCGCTGAACGTAAAATATTTGACTACTTAGAAGACAAAATGACCTTTACCGACATGGTATGATTGCACTATGGATTTTTTAACAGAGGCAGAACATAAAAAATTAACGGATGAGCTTGAAGGGCTTATTGCTCTACGACCCATTATCTCTGATCGCATCGGCACTGCCCGTGAACTTGGCGACTTGAAGGAAAATGCTGATTATCATGCAGCAAAAGACGAGCAAGGCCATAACGAACGTAAAATTAAAGATTTAGAAGAACGCCTTGAAAACGCGACGGTTGCAGACACTGAACACGTTCCAGATGACATGGTCTTTCTTGGCACCATAGCCAAACTAAAGAATCTAAGCAATAACAAAGAAGATTTATATATGCTCGTTGGCGAATCATCCGGACGCTTTGATATGGACTACCTTGAAGTCACTTCAAACTCTGAACTTGGAATGGCAATTTTCAAAGCACGCGTAGGTGACATTGTTGGAGTAAATCTTCCTGCTGGGCGAACAGAATTCGAGATCATTTCTATCGAAGAATAGATTTTGAGAGTTCACGTACAAGAATATAACGAATAATCTATAGATAGAAATTATTTCTTTTTAGCCATCATGTAACGAAGAAACGTGCCGCGAGCACACATGCTAGCAATCTGAAACCCTGCCAATCCATCGAGTAAACCAAATAACAAAATGTAGCTTCGAAAGAATGTCCAAGAACCTCGAGTTATTGCCTTGAATGTTGAACCTCTTCTACCCATCGCGCTAATTTTCGCATATGACACCATCTTTTCTTTAGCATCTTCAAGAGATTTTACGCTGTTATGAATCATCGAGTGCCTCAATCGACCAACACCGCCTTGTACCAGAACACGCTCATGCAATTGATCATTTGTAAATTCTCCAGCGCCTCGTTCAAATAACCGTAATACTCTATCTCTACCCCAATCACCGAAGCGCACTTTCTTCCCGCAAAAATTAGTCGTTCTCTTTATCTCGTAACCCTTATGCAAAGGTTGCGCAATTGTTTCTTGAATCTCTTCCGCAAGTTTTGCTGTTACGATTTCATCAGCGTCTATTGAAAGCACCCAATCGCAAGTTGCCTTACTTAGGGAAAGATTCTTTTGAGGCCCAAAACCTAGCCAATCTTCTTTAAAAAATAGTGCACCATTCCGCTCAGCAATTTCTTGAGTTTTATCTTTGCTTCCATTATCAACAATAATAATTTCATTCGCAAATGAAACACTTTTTAAACA
>CAJWSE010000043.1 GCA_913046275.1 uncultured Phycisphaerae bacterium
TGTTCCTGATCTTGGAAAACCAATCATAAAAATAGGATTATTATTTTGCTCAGGTATTTTATAGGTAGACCACTCTTCTTTTTTAAATTTATTAAAAAATTTTTTTCTTGTTTCGACTTTTTCTAGATATAAATCTTTATTAATATTTTTATTTTTTAATTTAAGACTTATTTCATTTGTTTTTACAAAATTAAAAAAGGCTTTATCAAAATTTTTAATTTTATCATAACATTTTGCTAACGTTAAAACTCGTAATTGTTCCTGCTTAATTTTATTCGATAAAAAAGAAATCGAATCCAAATTTTCTATAGCTTCATTATATTTTTCTTTTTTATATAAAAGACTTCCTTCATATAATTTAATTATCGGATTATTTTTTAATGAAGATCTTGCTTTTAAAATTATTTCCTCTAGTTTTTCAAGATTGTTTGTTTTTTCATAAATATCCATCAAATTATGATATGATTGCAAATGTTTGGGATCTATTTTGATTACCTTTTCATAAAAAATTATTGATTTTTTAAAATGCTCAAGTTGAGAAAATATTAGTCCTAAATTAAAGTTTGTAATTATATCTTCAGGTTTTAGTTTTAAGGCTTTCTCATAATAAAAAACTGCTTCTTTATTTTTCCCCAATTCCTTTAATACTGTTCCAAGATTATTAATAGTTGAAATTTCATTTGGATATTTTTCTAATATTTGTTTATAAAGTTTTTCAGCTAATGGTAAATTTCTTTTTTTATGCTCATTGAGAGCTAATTCAAAAAGTTCTTTAACTTCCATTTATTTTATTTAGATTTTAAATTTAGATTTTTTACTATCTTCTAAAAAAGCTTTAACTGTATTTTTTGTAAGTTGATCAAAAGTTTTTCCAAAATTTTCTATTTTTTCAATTATGGCTGGTGGTACAGTAATGATTTGACAACCAGTTTGTTTAGCTTGCAAATAATTATAAGGTTCTCTTACACTTGCCCAAAGTATTTCCACGTTTTTATATTTTTTTGCCAACTTTATGCTTTTTTTAATTTCTGGCACAGGGTCTTTGCCTGTGTCAGCCATTCTTCCTGCAAAAATTGAAATTATTAACTTTGTTTGCTTGTTTATCATCTTCAATATCTGAGAGGTTTGTTTGGCACTATATACTGCAGTTATATTTAATTTAATATTACTGCCATTAAGTCGCTTTATTACCTTGCCTAAAAAAATACCTTTAGAGTTTTTTACTGGAACTTTTACATATATTTGATTTCCCCAATCTTTAATTTTCAATGCTTGTTTTATAATATTTTTATGATCATCAGCAAAAACCTCAAATGAAATTGGTTTTTTAGTAAAATTAAGAATACTCTTACAATATTTTTCGTAATTTTTTGCTCCTGCTTTTCTTATTAAGCTTGGGTTTGTTGTTACTCCGTCAAGCACACCAAGTGCGGCTGCTTCACGAATTTCGTCAATATTGGCAGTATCAATGTATAGTTCCATGCGGGGAATGATACCCTCGTTATGATGTCGTGATGAGCAAAATCACAGAACGAATTTCAGAACTTGGCCTCACAATTCCCATCGCACCTAACCCGGTTGCAAATTATGTCCCCGCAATAATTGTTGGAACGGAGCTACGAACAAGCGGACAAATCCCAATAGTTGATGGTGAACTTCAATTTCAAGGTCCTGTACCGAGTGAACAAACTATCGAACAAGCAGTAGACGCAGCGAAAGTATGTGGCCTCAATGCAATTGCCGTTGCTGCTGGCGCACTGGATGGTGATCTAGAGCGAATTCAACGCGTAATACAACTTCGAGTATTCATTGCTTCAGATGCTGGATTCAAAGGCCATTCCATAGTTGCCAATGGTGTTAGTGATTTGATGGTCGAGATATTCGGCGATGCAGGCAAACATATCCGCGTTGCGATGGGCTCGATTGGCCTTCCGCTTGGGGCGACTGTTGAGGTTGAGGCTGTCTTTGAAATCACCACCTAGAGACGCTTTTATCGGACCTTCTTTGCTTTTCTAATCCTATTACACTATTTTATGTATTGACTGCATCTGATTACCAAGCAAAGATGTATAGATATTAGTATTCTGGGGATTCTGACCGGCGTGGCAACTTTATTATCGCGATTCAGTTGACCGCACTTATTGCCCTTAATAGGGCGCAATTCATTCGCCGCACTGGTCGACATTTCGACGCTTGATTGCCCTGTTGGCAAATTAAGCATGTGCGGCGATTATCATCTTTCTACTAAAGACGAAAATCGCTACGGATTCCTGTTGTATGAGACAACTCGTATTCCGTCTTTTTCGTCACGCTACTTGCGTGTGCGATTTTGCTCTTTGTTGCAACGTGTCAGGGTTGCACACAAATTCTAAAAGCAATTTTGCACTTCAAGAGTAGTACAACAAATGTTCTCATCTATGTTTTATGAATGGAGATTCTTATTATGAAACGCAACTCAAGAGGTTTTACCCTCATCGAACTACTCGTTGTTATCGCAATTATTGCGCTACTAATGGGTCTACTTTTGCCAGCGCTTGCAAAAGCTCTTGGCAATGCCCGTGTCCGTAAAGACCAAGGGCAAATCAAAGGCATCAGTGCCTCATACTCTATCTACGGTGAATCTGACAAAAAACGTCAATACCCAATCCCTGGCCGAGTAAACCGAACTTCGGCAAACATGGCCGGTGGATACAATGGTGTTTACCAAGGTGCTCAGAGTGGTCAAATTCAAGGCAAAGGTGATCCAGATGACACTATCAATTGTAGTAACTGGCTTCACTCATTTATGATTGGTAACAACTTTTATAGCCCTGACATTCTAATTAGCTCAAATGAATCAAACCCAATGGTTGCTGCTAAAGGTGATGAAGGTGCTAATCCAAACGAAGTCCCTTACGACTTTAGTATGATTGATGTCGCAAGCGATAACTACTGGGACCCAACCTTCTCATCAGATATCACTGGTGAAGGCGATCACACCATGCATGAAGATGCAACAGGCACTGGCGGCGCTCCCGATGTATGCCATACGTCATATGCAAACATGGCCCTCTGTGGCAAACGCCTAGATCGCTGGGAAGATGGCGGTAGCAATACGGTTATTCTTGCAAGTCGTGGTCCAGAGATTCGCACAGCGAGCGACATGACAAATGACAACTTCTCTAAATCACCGACGCTTTCTCTGTACGGGCCGTCAGAAATTTGGGAAGGCGTTTACGTTGGTGCTGATGGTTCATCGCACTATGCAAACGACTTGTGGTTTAATGATAAAGAATATACCTCGCGTGGCGAGTACACCATCTTTAAAGACAACTGCTTCCAAGCAGAATTCACTGACTACGATAATGACGAAAGCCTTGGCAACAATGGCGGCGCGTCTGGAGACAATTGGCTAGTCCTGAACGTTGAATCAACTGAAAGTGATGTCCGTCAAGTTAACGACCTTTTGCTTCCGTAATTTTTGTACCAACGTAAAATTTCTTTACGTCTATTAATTGGAGGTTTCATCTTATGAAACACAACACTAACAACAAAGGCTTCACACTCATTGAATTGCTCGTCGTGATGTCAATCATCGCTTTGCTCTTGAGCATCTTGATGCCAGCACTCGGTCGCGCACGTGCTGAAGCCATGCTTACAAAGGACTCTACTCAAGTTAAAGCTATTAACACTGGCTTTAACATGTGGACTCCATCACACAATGGCCGATTTCCCACACCAGGGCTTGAAGCACGTGATTCAAACTCCGGCACGTTCTACCGTGGACGGGGTCCTGAAGCACTCATCGACAATAACCATCAAAACATGCTGTCCATGTGCATCATGCAGAACCTCTTCGATTCAGATATCGTTATAGCTCCAACAGAGCAAGGCGAATTCGTATTTGCAATCGAAGGATACAACTACAACATTTATGATCCCACTCCACCATCAAGTCAAGAAAACTGGTCACTATGGGATAAAGATTTTGTAAACAACCTTGAATCAGGTTCGAATAATAGTTATGGCATCATGCCCCTTACAGGAAAACGTAAACAACAGAACTGGTGTGTCAGTACAAATAGCCCAACCACATTCGCTGTAATTGGCACTCGTGGTCCTGAAGAAGGCGAAGCAGACAAGTACTCAAAATCGAATCTGTTCCACGGTATTGAATCAGATTGGAAAGGTACTATTTCATTCAATGATGGCCATAATGAAATTCTTGAAACGTTCCACCCAATCGCAACTACATATCTTGATACTGGTGGATCACCTTTAGCTGACAATATCTTCCTTGAAGAAACTGACCAGGCGGTTGATGATGACTATATGCCAAACGGAATCACTGGTGGCGAAGGCGCTGACGTCTTCCTCACACATGTAGATGAAGTTGGCGACTTGGGCAAAGGTGGCAACGTCACTAATTTTACTCACGATTAAGTCGCTGTTTGTTAGATTTTAGAAATGGACCGTAGCATCTGCTACGGTCCATTTTTTATTAGAGCTATGATGCACAAATGCAATTGGTCAGCGCAATACTACTCTCGTGCCTTTCTTTTCAAAACACTTTTGTCCCGGCATATCGCCAAGCAACGGACGTTGTCATTATTCCCATTGAAGGCGTCGTAGATACTATTACGGCACAATCATTCAAAAGAAGATTGTCTGCGATTGGAGAAGCGGACGCTCTTGTCATTGAATTGAATACACCTGGTGGCGACTTAATGTCGACACTTGAAATTTGTTACGAAATTAAAAACAATGCTCCTCAAAACACAATTGCCTGGATAAACCCACATGCATTTTCAGCTGGGACAATCATTGCGCTAGCCTGCCGAGAAATTGTTGTTGCAACAGGAAGCGCATTTGGGGACGCCGCACCGGTTAGCGCCACTGGCCAAGCAATCCCAGCAACAGAAAGGGCCAAAATTGAATCTCCAATCCTTGCTGAAGTTGTTGATTCCGCTCGACGAAACCATTACGACGAAAACCTTGTCGAGTCATTTGTAAGCGTAGGCATTGAGCTATGGCTTCTTGAAAATCAAAAAAACGGAGCACACATCTGCGTGAATGAATTTGAGTATGAATCCATTTTTGACTCAAAACCACCAAAAGAATTTTCACCCATCGGAGTTGTCAATACAACAAAAAATCCTACACTAAATCCGCTGTTTGAAGCCCTGTCAAATGTCACACCAACACTTGATACCGATGAGCCTGCATGGGATCCAGAATTTGCGCAACAACTTCCAAGCAGTCGAATAAAACTCGGGCCAAAAGATGCGCTTGACTGGAAACTTGTAAAGCAAATTGTTCCATCAGATCGCCTGCTGACGCTTAAGCCATCCGATGGCATTCGCTATGGCCTTGTTTCAGGCACCATTGACAATACGCAAGAATTAAAAGATTGGCTTGGTGCAAAAAGCATTCAAACACTCACTACAAATTGGTCTGAAAAGCTTGTGAGTGTCCTTATTAGCTGGCCCGTGCGACTTGCGCTTATATCTCTCTTTCTTATTTGTATCGTCGTAGAGTTTGCAACTGGTGGCGCTGGTCTCTTTGGCCTCGGTGCAACAGCGTCAATGGCTTTACTTATTGGTGCGCCGTGGATTGCTGGTCTTGCTCAGTGGTGGGATGTCATTCTTGTTGTCAGTGGATTACTACTACTAGCAGCAGAGATCCTGATTATTCCAGGCACTGGTTTTGCAGGTTTTGCAGGAGCCGCCTCCTTGTTTGCGGGCATGATTGGTAGTTTTATTTCTGGCGATTTCACATCATCCTTAGGGCAGGCGCAACTGCTCACAGGACTTATAACCATCATTGGCGGGGGCTTTATAGCAATGATTGCATTATGGCTTATTTTAAAACATGTCAACTCAACCCCAACAATTCGGCATCTTGTTCTCCAAAATCAACTACCTCGTAATATAGACAAAAGACGATCTACTATCACCAAGGGCAAGCTTGGAATAGCACATACTGATTTACGCCCAAGCGGAAAAATTCAAGTAGATAATATAATTTACGATGCAGTTACTACAGGGAATTGGATAACACAAGGCTCAAATATCCGTATCATGCAAACAGGTATGACTATCGAGGTAGAAAAAATTGAATCATGATAGATTTTCTTGCACAAACAGCTGTAGCCTCGAGTGCATCACCCATTATTTGGGCATTTATTTTTATTGGCGTTGCATTGATTTTATTATTTGTCGAACTATTCGTGCCCTCTGGGGGATTAATCGCAATACTGGGTGGATTATGTGTGATTGCTTCACTAGTCGCGTTCTTTGTTTATGACACAGACACCGGCCTCATTGCGACAGGCCTGTATATTATCTTTGGACCAATCATCGCTTGGATTACATTTAAAATTTGGGCTTCTTCTGCACTAGCCGAACGAATGATTTTAGGTGGGGTTGTTAATGAAGACAGCGAAACAGTTAGGCAAGAAACTGAAGCAAGGCAAAGAGCGCAAGTAGCAGAGCTTGAAGCTTTAATAGGCCAAGAAGGCATAACGCTTACTACATTAAGGCCAGTTGGTGCTGTACGAATCAATGGTGAGCGAATTGATGCAATGGCAGAAACTGGCATTATTGAGTCGAATATGGCTATTGTTGTTGTGTCCGCCTACGACAATCAAATCAAAGTACGACTTATAGAATCCTAAGAGTGGTACAATAAATGCCCGAAAGAGGAGGTTTCCTATGAATCCATTTTTAGCATTAACACCCTGGCTTCTTGGAGGAGTCATTATTGGCGGAATTTTTCTGCTTATCGTCGTAGCATTCGCCTTTCAATATATTGGCCTCTACTTACAGGCGTGGGTAAGTGGGGCAAAAGTCGGCTTTATCGACTTAGTTATGATGCGTTTTAGAAAAGTCAACGCAAAGTCAGTAGTAATCAACCGAATTAGCGCTAAAAAGGCAGGGCTTGAAGTATCTACCGAACAACTTGAAGCGCACTACCTTGCTGGCGGTCGCATCACGAATGTAGTTCGTGCCATGATTGCAGCTGATAAGGCTCGCATTGAACTTGAGTGGGAAAATGCGACTGCGATTGATTTAGCTGGCCGAGACATTATGGATGCTGTGCATACAAGTGTTGACCCAAAAGTCATTGATTGTCCAAGCCAAACAAGCGGTAAAGGAACGATTGATGCTGTTGCTGGTGATGGCATTCAATTAAGAGCGCGAGCTCGAGTAACTGTTCGAACAAATATTGCTCGACTTGTTGGAGGTGCAACAGAAGAAACAATTATTGCTAGAGTCGGCGAAGGGATTATTTCAACAATTGGCTCGGCAGATTCCCATCTTAAAGTACTCGAAAATCCAGACAATATTTCTAAAACTGTGCTTGCAAAAGGCCTTGATGCGGGCACAGCATTTGAAATTCTTTCTATTGATATCGCTGATGTTGATGTTGGTGAAAACATAGGTGCGACTCTGCAAGCGCATCAAGCTGAAGCAGATAAAGCGCGATTCCAAGCTGAAGCAGAAAAAAGACGTGCAATGGCTGTTGCGCAAGAAGCTGAGCATAGAGCAGACGAGCAAAAAAACCGTGCGCTCGTTGTACTAGCTGAAGCGGAAGTACCAAAAGCAATGGCAGAAGCGTTTCGTAAAGGTAACTTTGGCGTGATGGATTACTACAACATGAAAAATGTCATTGCTGATACCGAAATGCGTTCCTCTATTGCAGATGAAAATCCTACGGGGTAAAGCAAACAATCCGATGACGACTGCAAGTGAACAGCCCGCCATACTCGGTGGAAAGAAGTCGGTGACTCTTGACCAAGCCAAGGCCAATGCGTGGCCTATTATTGAAGATCAAGATGAACAGGCTGTTCTCGATGTTTTAAGAAGTGGCAATATCTCCCTTCACCCTGTTGTTGACCAGCTTGAGGAAGCATACCAAACGCGTACGGGGCGGCGGTTCGCACTAACGCATAACAATGGGACCTCTGCCATTCTTGCTGGCTTGCATGCCATGGGCATTCAACCATATGATGAAGTCATCGTCCCCTCTGCAACTTGGTGGTCCAGCGTAATGCCCATACTGCATTGTGGGGGTGTTCCAGTTTTTGTAGAAATTGAACCGGATTGTCTGGGCCTAGACCCCGAAGATATTGAACGTAAAATCACAGATAAAACTAAAGCGATTGTTGTAGTTCACTTATTCGGCATGCCTTCTAAATTAGATGCCATAATTAAAATAGCTAAAAAACACAATCTTAAAATACTCGAAGATGCTTCACACGCTCATGGTGCAACATACCACGGGAAACCAATTGGATCTTTTGGTGATGTCAGTGTGTTTAGCATGCAAGGTAACAAACTATGCCCCTCTGGTGAAGGCGGCGTGCTACTTTGCGACGATAAAGAAATATTTGAATCCGCACTACGAATTGGACATTACGAACGTCTGCTAGGGCTGGAATCAAAAAATAAATACTTTGCCGCTACTGGCTTTGGTTTTAAATTTAGAATTGCACCAATTTCAGCAGCGCTTGCGCTGTCGCAACTTTCCAAAATGGAT
>CAJWSE010000044.1 GCA_913046275.1 uncultured Phycisphaerae bacterium
CAGCTAATGAAGGCAAAGTTATTATTTCGACTATTGTTAATGTAGAGAGCACAAATCTAGTTATTAAGTGGCAGGAGCTCGGTGGTCCGCCAATTTTAGGTGATATTGAACCAGGTACAGGAACGACTTTGCTTAAAGGGCTCATTTTCCATGAAATGCATGGAACGATTCAGCTTGATTATCAAAGGAATGGGTTGAGCTGCGAAATCAGTATCCCACTGACTGAAAAATTGTAATGAGCTTCGTTACAATATGGAGATGTCAAAAACAAAACCATGTCCAGAACAATGCAATGTACTCCTCATCGGTGGAGGTGGACGTGAGCACGCCCTTGCCTGGAAGATGTCACAGTCTCCAAAGTTGGGAACTCTGTATGCAACAAATTGTGATAATGGTGGAATTGCACAACTTGCAGAACCATGCGATGAACGATGGGATCCAACGCGTGTTTTTTTCTTACGCAGATGGTGCGAGCAACATGAGATTCATCTCGTGGTTGTTGGTCCTGAGGTGCCATTGGCTGAAGGCATTTCAGATGAATTGACTACAGAGAATCGACTTGTTTTTGGTCCTAATAAAGAGGCAGCTAGAATCGAATCAGATAAAACTTATGCAAAAGAAATTATGAGGCAGTCTTCTATTCCCACTGCAGATTCACGCTCTTTTGATGATATTTACGCTGCAAAATCATATCTTTTAAGAGGTTTAGATCGTGATTTAGATAATGAGTTTAAGCAGCCTTTAGCAAAAGAGGTTGAATCATTTGTGGAGTGGTGCAGCGAACGAGAAAAACAAAATGAATTCAAGTTTTCTGATGAATTACAAGACATCCTAAATAATCGTGAAGACCCTTGTGTTGTAAAAGCAAGTGGTCTTGCGGCGGGCAAAGGGGTTATTGTTTGTCAAACCATTGGCGAGGCAATGTCAGCAGTCGATCTTATAATGAGCGATAAAGCATTTGGTAATGCTGGTGGAACCATTATTATCGAAGAGTTCATGTCAGGCATCGAGGTGAGTGTTCTAGCGCTTGTAGATGGGGGAACAATTTGGGTCCTTGATCTCTGCCAGGATCATAAGCAAGTTGGCGAAGGCGATACAGGGCCAAACACTGGGGGCATGGGAGCATTCTGCCCAGCGCCATTGTTAGACGATGAAATGCTGGAATATGTTGAACGCGAAATTCTTATCCCCGCCGTCGATGCACTGCTTCGCGATGGTATTCAATATCGTGGAGTCTTGTATGCTGGCTTGATGCTGACAGCAAGTGGGCCGAAAGTTTTAGAGTTTAACTGTCGTTTTGGCGATCCTGAAACGCAGCCACTGATGGCACGTTTTAAAGGGGATTTGGTAGATACGCTCTGGCGAACAGCTTCTGGAACACTCAACAATGCGTCGATTGATTTCACAGATAAGGTTGCATGTTGTGTTGTTATGTGCAGCAAAGGGTACCCGGGTTCATACAGTAAGGGGCATGTAATTGACGGCATTGAGGACATCCAAAATACTGATGATGTTTTCGTTTTTCAGGCAGGCACGGATTGCAGTGATGGCATAACTAAGACATCAGGTGGTCGAGTACTCGGCGTGACTGCAATAGCCTCGTCTCTAGAAGAATCACGAGCAAAGGCGAATTTAGCGTGCTCAGCTATTCAATTTGATGGCGCATTTTGGAGAACAGATATTGGTTGCAGAGATAATTCAAAAATGGGTAGTGGCGCTAGTTTTGATTCTATTTCCGGCGCATAGTTTTTTTTGAAGAATCGTTCTTTCCATGTAGAAGTGCAGTGATTTCATCACGTAAATTTGCAGCTCTTTCGAAATCAAGTTGATCTGCTGCTTCAAGCATATCATTTTCTAATTCTTCAATTCGTTCATCAATATCAAAATCTTTTTCGGTACCGTCTGCATGGAACGCTTCACGAGCAATGTGCCTTGCGGAAAGCTCATTTTCAATTCCTTTTCGAATGGCTTTTTGAATAGTTTCAGGCGTAATTTTATTCTTCTTGTTGTACTCCAGTTGAATCTCTCTGCGCCTACTTGTTTCATCCATGGCATTTTGCATTTGATTAGTTACGCTATCACCATACAAAATTACTTTAGCATTTACATTCCGCGCTGCTCGGCCAATTGTTTGAATAAGGCTGGTTTCACTTCTAAGAAACCCAGTCTTATCAGCATCTAAAATGCACACAAGGGATACTTCTGGCAAATCTAAACCTTCTCGAAGTAGGTTTACACCGATTAGCAAGTCGAAGTTACCCTCTCTTAGGTCTCTCAATATCTCAAGTCGTTCTAAGGTTTGGATATCTGAGTGAAGATAGCGGCTGCGAAGTTTTGTTTTCGAAACAAATTCTGATAGATCTTCCGCCTGTCGTTTTGTTAGAACTGTGACGAGTACTCGTTCACCATTTCTAACTCGAGTTTCAGCTTCTTCAAGTAAATCAGGCACTTGATTTGAAGCGGGTCGTACTTCGATCAATGGGTCAAGAAGTCCAGTTGGACGAATAACTTGCTGCGCAACCATTCCTTCGCATCTCTCTAATTCGTATGGTCCAGGAGTAGCAGAAACATAGATAGTTTGAGGAATAAGTTTTTCAAATTCATCAAATTTCAGAGGTCTATTATCTAGTGCGCTTGGCAATCGAAAACCATGATCAACAAGCGTCCGTTTACGTGCTTGGTCTCCATTAAACATTGCACGAACTTGAGGGATAGTCACATGCGATTCATCGATGAAAAGGAGCCAATCATTTGGTTCGCGATTTGGAATGTGTCTAAAGTAATCGAGTAAACAAAATGGCCGACTGCCTGGAGGTCGATTTTCTAAATGTCTTGCATAATTCTCAATTCCGCCACAATATCCCACTTCTTGGATCATTTCAAGGTCATATTTTGTCCGAGCGATAATACGTTGTGCTTCAAGAAGCTTTCCTTCCTTCTTTAGTCGAATTGTATGCTCATTTAGCTCTTTATTAATTGCACTTGTCGCTCTTTTAAGACCCTCTTGTGGCATAACATAATGAACAGCAGGAAAAATAAATGCATCAGTTTCAGATGCAAGTGTTTCTCCTGATGTGGGGTGTATGAGCTCAATTCGTTCAACGATATCACCAAAAAATTCAAATCTGATACCGAACTGCTCGTACGCAGGGTAGATTTCTAAGACGTCTCCTCGCACGCGAAATGAACCACGTTCAAACTCGATTTCATTTCGTTTGTATTGCATTTCAGTTAGCTCGAGAAGTAAATCTCTACGTCTAATTTCTTGACCGCAGGAAATAGGGATGATTCTATTTTGATAAGAATCCGGTGAGCCTAAGCCGTAAATGCAACTAACAGAAGAAACGATTATTACATCATCTCGTGACATTAGGCTACTTGTTGCTTTTAGTCGAAGTCGATCCAGGTCATCATTTCGTGCAGCATCTTTTTCGATATAAATGTCGCGTTGAGGAATATACGCTTCAGGTTGATAGTAATCGTAATAACTAACAAAGTATGAAATTGCATTGTTCGGAAATAAGGCGCGCATCTCTTCAAAAAGCTGCGCAGCAAGAGTCTTGTTGTGGCTGAGAATAAGCGTCGGCTTATTCAATTTGGCAATTACATTTGCCATCGTAAATGTCTTGCCAGTTCCGGTCGCCCCTAAGAGAGTTTGATATCGTTCACCTTCACAAGCCCGTGATACAATTTGATCGATAGTTTGAGGCTGATCACCTTTTGGATCGAATTCACTAACAAGTTGAAACATTATTTATAGTTTCTTTAAACGGGGTATTTTCCGTCGTAGGCCACTTGATCCATGAGTTGAGAGTAATCTGCATTCCCCTCAATGCGGATTTTTGCGAGCCACCCAGCGACAAAGGGGTCGCTGTTGAGGAGGGAAGGATCATCAGCCACGGCATCATTGACTTCGATAATTTCACCTGCAAATGCCGTCATAATGTCACTAGTCGTTTTGACGGATTCAACTTCCCCTGCGGAGTCATTTTGACCTAAAGTGGTGCCTACGGGTTGCATTTCAACATAAGTGATATCAGTGAGTTCATTTGCAGCAAATTGGGTTATGCCAATGGTAATAGTATTACCTTCGACCTTGAACCATTCGTGAGAATCTGAAAAATAACAATCTGTTGGCGTAGACATAACAATGCTCCTTTCGAGTTGGATTAGTGCAAGGTATAGTACATCCTCATACATCATTCGATTCGCATTTTCTCAAATCTCTACGAAACTTTTCATGACAGTACTTTTAACCTTAGCAATTCAATCTCTAGACAGACTTCTTTCCGAAGGTGGTCAAGAGATGTTTGAAGTCCCTAGATTAGCAGCGGAATCGCTGGATTTACGAGGTGTCATGATTGATGCTAGCCATCTTTCAGGCTGGTCATTGGAATCTTATGACAAGTTTCGTAATAATGCGGATAAATCAAAATCGCCCTGTCTTCTCATTCGAGATAATACAAAACTTGATATTTTGGCAGATACAGAGATCGCTTTAGAGCGAATTAAACGGCTTTCGGTTGCAGCCAATCGATTAGGATGTAACGCAATCGCAATCACGCCTTTTTTCCCTAAAGATCAAGAGCAAGTTGACACAATCGTTGAACATATTCGGGGAGCGATGCAGGGTGTGGAGCGCTTGGAATTGAATTTGCTTTTGCAACCATGCGACGGCCTCTCTAGCGATCCGGATGTCCTGGTAGAAGTCATAAAGCAAATTGGAGGTTTTCGAATTGGCGCATTGCCCACATTTCAGTACGCAGGATTAACGGGTGATGGGATTGAAGCGCTGCGAAAATTAGCACCATATGCAGGAGGAATTGTTGCTGATTTCCCTTGTGGTCGTGGAAAGACAAAAGTTGATCCTGTCGAAGGCTTAAAAGCAGTTCTTGAAGTAGGTTATTCAAATACGATTGCACTTAATTATTCTGGTACCGGCGATGCCCTAAAACAGATTAAAAAAGTAGTTAGACAAATGCGCGCATACTTAGAATCAGATTCCAAATGATGTCTGAAGGAGATCGAATAGTCATTACGATCGATGGAGCAGCTGGAACAGGCAAATCTTCTGTCGCTCAAGAACTTGCTCGTCGCCTCGGAACGGAATGTCTCGATACTGGGGCGATGTATCGCGCAGTAGCAGTACTCGCGATTGATTTTAGTATCGACCCAACGGCAGGCGAGAAACTTGCCCAAGGAATTCGTCAAAAAGGAATTCGTTTTGATTGGTCTCAAAGCCCGCCAACTATACTTTTAGATGGTAAAGACATTTCCCGCCGCATTCGAGATTTAGATGTCAGTTCTGTCGTCTCAATAGTGGCAAAGCAATCCGAAGTAAGGGCTGTTTTAGTTGAACAACAGCGCGCCATAGGAGAATTGCATCCGCTTCTTGTAACTGAGGGGCGCGACCAAGGTTCTGTGGTGTTTCCAGAAGCCAATTTCCGATTTTTTCTGACTGCAGAAGTAGAGCAACGTACTAGGCGCAGAGTAAAACAGCTACGAGACACTGGACATGCAGTTGATGATGAAATAGTTCAAAAGGACATTCGATCAAGAGATCAAATAGATTCGACTCGTACTGATGGGCCTCTCACTTGCCCTGAAGGTGCTGTTGTAATTGATACTTCTCCACTCTCAATGGATGAAGTTGTTGACCACATGCAATTACATATTTTTGCAGTTTTGGGAGAACAATGATTTCTAGATTGCAAATTCAAAGAAGAGCACCCGGCTCAAGTGCTTGGCGTGTGCTTGTGTGGTGGAATGGCGTTATTCTGATTTTAAAACTTCTCTTGGTTGTTTTCTATCGATTCCGTTCGTACGGTCAGGAAAACATTCCTAAAACTGGTGCATTACTTTTTGTAGGTAACCACCAGTCGAATTTTGATCCTGCGATTATGGGGGCTGCGGTTTATGATAGACCATTTCATGGCATTGCTCGTGATACGCTGTTTGAATCTAAATTACTGTCAATATTGATGAAGGGTTTTGGCGTAATTGCAATTAGACGTGGTGAAAGTGATACCAAAGCAATTCGAAGAGCGCTTCAGGAGTTAGAGGAGGGGCGCTGTGTAATGATGTTTCCAGAAGGAACGCGAACAAAAGATGGGCAGATTGCAGAGTTTCAGCGAGGTTTTTGGCTACTTATGAAGAAAAGTAAGGCTACCGTTGTGCCTATAGGACTTGATGGTGCCTTTGATGCATATCCAGTGGGTTCCAAGCCAAAACTGCGTGGCTACATTGAAGCTTGTATTGGTAAGCCAATTCGAACTGCAGAACTTCTTGAATTGGGTGAAGAGAAAGGCACTGCTTACGTTAGATCACGTATTGAGTTATTAAAAACTAAATGTCGAGAGAGTATTGAAAAACGATTAAGTTAATATAACAGATCCGCCCGCAATCATTTTGTACGATGCAAATGCAACGAGAATCGCGAATATAATTCGAATTACTCTTACGGGCATGATATTAGTTAAGATTGCTCCAAACCAAGCACCAATAATTGCGCCTGGGATGAGCCAAAACGAGTGTGTTAGAGCATCGATAGCTTGAAGTCCGGCAAGTTCTCCTGCGCTATTAGTAGCCGAGGGCAGAGAGAAAACTTTTACAGTTGCACCGCAGATTGCTGTGATAAACATGATTGATGATGATGTGCCGATTGCCTGTTTCATCTTGAGACCACATAAACGGTTGAGTAACGGCACTTGAATGAGTCCGCCACCGATTCCTAAAAGCCCTGCCATGGTTCCGGTGATTCCTCCTGTAGTCGCATATCTAATAGGTGTTTGTGAGGTGTTTGCATGAATCGTCGTCGCTTTTCCCCTCAGTGAGGATACTTGATTCCACAACACCCAGAGAAGAAAGATGCCAAATGATAGTTCTAGCCAACCGCTTTGAATGCGATTGCTTAGCCAGGCCGCAAAGCAGATAGTAACAGTGGCTATTGGTAGAACATATTTTGTGGTTTGCCATGAAACATTTTTATTTCGGTGATGTTTAAGTGTTGCGAATAAAGCTACAACAGGATTTACAGTCATAGCTATTGCTTGTGCGAGATGGAAATCCCATTTTAAAAGAACTGCCATTGCAGGAATCATGATAATTGATCCGCCTATGCCAAGTAATCCTCCAAGCCCTCCAGCAATTAAGCCGACGCATAGAAGCACCGCAATATCAATAGCACTCATCGTGCATATCGTACACGCTTAAGAACTACAAGTTTTGTAAAAGGTAGACTCTTTTAGGAGTATGATGCGCTGATGGATTTTTGGCATATTATTGGCGACATTACAATTTTATTAGCTGTTGCTGTTTTTCTAGGTATCATTGCTGAAAGAATTGGTCTTAGCGGTGTGGTGGGATATCTCTTGGCAGGCACTATTGTTGGACCAAGTGTTTTTGGATGGGTTGCCTCTGACGAGGAATCAATTAAATTAATCGCAGAAATTGGAGTGGCCCTTTTACTCTTCACTATAGGCCTTGAGGTTAATAACAAAAGATTAAAGCAGTTGCTTGGGCGTGGTCTTATTATTGGTTCATTGCAAATATTGATTACTGGCCTTTTCACTTTTTCAATTGCAAAATTGTTTGTTCAAGATCTGAAGACAGCAATCATTATTGGGTCTATGGTTGCACTAAGTTCGACCGCAGTTGTTACGCGTGTATTGCAAGATAGAAGTGAACTAGATGCTCCTCATGGAAGATTTGCATTTAGCATTCTTTTAGTCCAAGATTTAGCGATTGTGCCGCTGATGATCCTTGTCGCTTTTTTGAGTGAAGCACCTGAAGCTCGGGAAGTTGCAGCAGAGATTGGTTCAGCAGGCGCAAAATTAATTGCCCTTGTAGTTATTATCTTCTTGTCTGGTGTACTTGTCTTGCCTCACTTCTTTGGTGCGGCTCTCATTCGCCGCTCAAGTGAATTTCCAGTTATCCTGGGGATTTCGACATGCCTTTCTTCAATGTGGCTATCAAATAGTCTTGGTCTATCCCCCGCGCTTGGTGCATTTATCGCAGGTCTTATTCTTGCTGGAACTCCTTTTGCAGCTCAAGTTCGGGGAGATATGGCGCCATTGCGCTACATCTTCTTGACACTATTCTTTGCAGCGACCGGCATGATGGCGAGTTTCCCTTGGTTATTTACGGGCTACCTCTGGTTATGGACTGCTGGAGTTGTTGTATGTATTGTCGTTGGGAAATCAGCAATTATTTGGATTGTTGGATTGATGATGAAGGAAGCAAGTCGAGTTTCAATTGCGGGGGGATTGTGCTTGG
>CAJWSE010000045.1 GCA_913046275.1 uncultured Phycisphaerae bacterium
AGAAAAACAAATAATTAAAGATTTAGGCATTTTGGTTGATCGAGATGATCAAGGATATTTGCTGCAATTATTTACCAAACCTATTCAAGACAGACCCACTCTGTTCTTCGAAATTATCTGCCGACGTGGTAGCCAATCCTTTGGGAAAGGCAACTTTAAAGCCCTCTTTGAAGCGCTCGAAATAGAACAGGACCGCCGAGGCAACTTTTAAGTGTATATCTGCTAAGGTATAAGAACCATGCCTTATTACACAACACTTGGTGAAATTCCAACAAAACGACATATCCAATTCCGACGTCCAGATGGCGTTTTATATTCTGAAGAGGTCTTTGGAACTGATGGTTTTGTCGGACCAACCTCCACGATGTACCACATTCACCCTCCGACACAAGTATCTGGTTGGAAGCATATTTATTCAACAAAACAAGAACTTGTTGAAACTGATGTTATGCGAATGCGGCATCTTGTTTCTACAAAGTTAAAGGCAAGCGGCGATCCTATAACAGGCCGCAAAGTCTTGTTCGGCAATGCAGACTGCGAGATGGGCGTATGTATTCCTGAATCAAAAATGGACTACCACTTTAAAAATGGCCAAGGCGATGAATGTTTATTCATACATGATGGCACAGGGACATTGAAAACAATGTTTGGAACATTAAAATTCAAAAAATTTGATTTTATAATCGTCCCAAAAGGGACAATTTATAAAATGGTCTTTGATGAAGTGCCAAAAGATAGACCAGTAAATCGATTCATGTTTATCGAGACAGTAAATGCTTCACATATTCTTCCACCCAAACGATACCTTTCTGAAAAGACCTCACAATTCCTCGAACATGCACCATACTGTGAACGCGATTTGCGTCTTCCTGAAATGCCATTAACTTATGATGAGATGGGTAACTTTGAAGTTCGAATCAAGGCACTGAATAGTGTGCATAGTTATGTGTACCCGTATAACCCACTCGACATTGTTGGCTGGGATGGATGCTATTATCCATACTGTTTTAATGCTCTAGACTTTTCTTCTATTGTAGGCAAGCACCATATGCCCCCACCAACACATCAAGTATTTGCTGGCGGTAACTTTGTGATATGCGCCTTTGCACCAAGAATGCTGGACTTTGGTCCTGGAGCTGTAAAAGTCCCTTATAACCACTCAAATGTTGATAGTGATGAGGTGATGTATTACTGTGACAATAAATACACTGCAAGAAAAGGCATAAGCGAAGGCTCACTAACAATGCACCCACAGGGAATAGCGCATGGTCCGCATCCAGGAACAGTAGAAAGCACCCTTGATGAAACATTCACTGATGAACTCGTCATTATGTGCGATACTTTCAGACCACTATTTCCAACTAAAGCAGCAATGGAAATCGATGATGAAACGTATCCAAAATCCTGGGAAGACTGGAAGCCAATTCCACTGTCATAAATAAAACAAATAATCAAATAAATTAGAAGGAAAAACTGCATCTTGAATGCGGTTTTTTATTTTGCTGGCACGATTACCCCTGAACACGTACCAAAGCCAATGTTTACTGCATCACTAGATTCGCACCAAGCTCGCATTTTGACTTCATCACCATCTTGCAAGAATTTGCGATGTGTTCCATCAGGCATATCTATTGGCTCTGTGCCTCGCCAAGTAATTTCAAGCAAGCAACCACGACTATCCTTTGCGGCACCACCTGAGATGGTTCCACTACCAATCAAGTCACCACTATTCATTGGACATCCAGTACTTGTATGATGCGTTAACATCTGAGCAAAAGACCAAGTTAATGTTGAAAGAGAGGTCTTGCTAAGTTCCAATGCATCAATACCTTCCTTGCGCATTGATTCAGAACTCAATGAAACCGAACATTGAACATCAAGCACATCATTGGTCACGGGTTGCAAATATTCAAGAACTTCAGGATCGCTATCAAATCGAGATGGGCCTGCTGCTCTAAATGGCGCGAGAGCATCAATCGTCACAATCCATGGGCTAATTGTTGTTGCAAAATTCTTTGCATTGAATGGTCCCAGTGGCTGATATTCCCATTTTTGAACATCACGAGCAGACCAGTCATTTAAAATGACAACACCAAAAATATGATCCATTGCTTCATCGATTCGAATACGATCCCCCATTTTATTCCCAGTACCAATGAATGCTCCAAACTCTAATTCATAGTCAAGCAATTTACATGATGAAAAAATTGGCGCGCTATCATCTGGTTTTAATTGACCGTGCGGACGAATAATTTCAGTACCTGAAACAACAACACTACTAGATCTACCATGATAGCCCACCGGCAGGTGCAAATAGTTTGGCATTAAGGGGTCACCGTCTGGCCTAAACATTTTTCCAACATTTGTCGCATGATTTCTGGCTGCGTAAAAATCTGTATAGTCACCAATATCGACAGGCATCACTAGCTCCAGATCGGATTGTGATACTAGGATTTCAGGACGCGGCTCGCCACTTAACATTGCAAATAAGTCGTGACGAATACGCTTCCAAATATCACTACCAAGCGCCATAATGCCATTAAGATTATTACTTAGCAACGCATTCTGAACGTCGACCGAACATTGCAATGCACCAGAAGAAATTGCATCTTGAATCACTACGGCGCTGCTACCAATCGCAACTACTATTCCGTGCTTCCTGCAAACACCCCATGGTAAATTCTGGATAGGGAAATCGCTGCTTTGAGCGCTCTCAACCCAACTTTTTGCATTGCAATCGTGTGTATGATCTCTTTGTGTCATTTTTATTCCTTTAACATTCCCATTAAGCGCAGATCAGATCGTGCTTCGTTAAATGAACAAGAACCAATTGAATTAAACAATTCTGCTCTGACTTGTTCAAGTTGCCCCTCTGAAAAACTAGATAGATCTGGAGTATCGCAGAGAAGAATTTCCATAATGTCGCCTACATTACAGTCATTTGTACTTGCAAAGGCCGCTGATTGCAAAATGGATAAAAAACCAAATTCTCTAACACCAACATTGCTATTGATATTTGCATAGGGATGATGCAAACCTGCTGTTGCTTTAAATGGCTGACCTGACAGTGCACAACTGTGAATAAAACGAGCTAAATGTTCTGCACTAGGGTAGAGTTCTGGGACTATGCCTCCTGTACGTACTTTTGCTCCAGCAATGGCGCCAGATAATGAGGCGAGTAATCCGCGAGGATCTTCGTCAATTGGTATCTCAATAAATGGGAATAAATCATCATGCAAGATTGAAAGCGCTTTATCAATTTCGATAGTAGATGAGGCTTTAAACTCAACAACATTTGCCACTGCTCCGCAATCTTCAAGATTAAAATCAATAGTTGCTTGAACAGCTGATTCAAAGCCTTCACTAGAAACTGGTGGCAACAATACGCTAATTTGCCACATGTCTTGTTCTTCTGCTGACGGCAATATATCTTTTGCCGCTGATTTAAAATCATTCAATCTACTTACAGGAATAATCAATCTTGCTAGCATCCAACTGTCATCGCAATTCGCGTATGTGTACCAATTTTTGACAGTCTGCTGCATATCTAAATTGGCTGGCGGAAAGAGCCCCGCATAATCAAACAACCCTTCGAGGATTATTTCATCTTTTGTTGTAGTTGCAGTGGGCACTTCAGGCATCACAGACTCCTAGAAAATACTCATGGCATCTTTCTATACGTCGTAATGATGATTCTCTGCCTAACAACACCAATGTGGCTCCAATCGGAGGACTAACAGGACCGCCTGCAACTGCGATTCGAATAGGCTGCGCAATCTTTCCTAGATTTCCATCTGCTAAAGATTCCGAAAGTGACTTCAAACAATTATCTATGTTTTCAACATCCCAATTTTCTAATTCAGACAGTGATGTCATTATAGTTGGCATTCTAGAGAGTCCATTCACTTCCCCTTTGAGCAAGGCTTTTTTAACTGGTTTTGAATCTGGCCAAGAAATATTTTTATCATCTTCAATAATAAATCTCGAAGTGACAACTGCATCCTTAAATGTTTTTGAACGCTCATGGTTCGCAGAAGCAAATAAGGGGAACTTGTCGCCTAAATCACAAAATTCTGGTGCATAGCTCTTACACCAATTAAACAATTTAGATTCAAAGTCTTTACTTGACAAACGTTGTAATGCATCAAGATTAAATGCAAGAAGTTTTGCGCGATCAAACTTGGCGGGTGACTTGACGATTCGGTCTAATGAAAAGTGAGATACTAAAAAATCGGCGTCAAATTGTTCGATATCATTACCAGGCGACCAACCAAGCAGGCAAAGATAATTTAAAAGTACTTCCGGCAGATAACCTGCTTTCTTAAAATCATCAACATTAATCTCAGGAAGTTCAACTCCTAGAGATGTTGCCAATATCGTTGCATCTCCTGTGTCTAATTGAGCATCTTTCGATGATTGCCACATTTCCCATGATTCTGACGAAATGGAATCCGTTGGAGGAGACTGGATAGAATTTTCCCGCACAAATTTTCTTAGCTCTTTGTCTTTATCCCTTTTAGACATCTTTGACCCATCCGGATTAAAAATAAGTGAGATATGCGCGTACTTTGGTTGATTAAAACCAAGTGCTTCTTGCAAGAGCTTATGTTTAAAAGTGTTATTGAGGTGCTCTTGACCACGCATGACGTGTGTCACGTTCATTAATGCATCATCAACAACCACTGCAAAGTGATAAGTTGGAAAACCATCACCTTTAAAAATTACAAAATCATCGACTTCAGAACGTTCAATAGTAACCTCACCAACAACAAAATCGGAAATTGCAAGTGCATTGCCCTCAGGAACTTTAAAACGCACAACGTGCGGCTTTCCTTCTTCTAGATATTGATTCACCGTTTCTGAAGAAAGTTCTAATGAGGCCCTATTATATCTATACGCCCTTTTTTCTTCCCTTGCTTTTTTACGTTCGATATTTAATTCTTCAGGAGTTTCAAAAGCATAATATGCCTTTCCCTCCTTTAATAATCTCTGAAGTTGTTGTTGATACAAATCTAAACGCTCAGATTGACAATAGGGCCCCCTACTGCCCCCACCAGCGGAATCAAAAACTGGACCTTCATCCCAAAGTATTCCAAGCCACTCTAAGTCTTTAAAGAAGCCAGTTGTTGCTTGACTGCTTGATCGTTTTCGATCGGTATCCTCAATCCTAAGTAAAAAAGTCCCTTTATTAGCACGAGCAAACGCCCAACAATAAATAGCTGTCCTAGCTCCACCAACATGCAAATGACCTGTTGGGCTCGGTGCAAACCGGGTTTTTACTTCTGTTCTCATATGATTCCCATTCAAACTATTTTGCCTTTTTAAAATAGAAAATAGGCCCTGTCAATGCATAAGCTACAAAACCTAAAACGAGGGTTTCTTGAAACCACCAGAGACACATAAATACAATGATTACCAAAAATGCAATAAAACGAAATGACTGAGGTTTGCCGAGGTGCCTATTCACGAAATGATCATATGGAATGCTTGACACCATTGCCGTTGCAACCAATAGCATCACAATCGGAACTCCAAAGGCATATGCCCTTGCAATCCAAAGCGTTTCACTGCCGCCAGCAAGAATATGTTGATGCAATAAAATAAGGGATGCAATAACTCCTGCAGCTCCTGGTGAAGGCATACCATGAAAGGCAAGATGATCGTTTGGTCCTTTTTCTGGCTGTGTTTCAACATTAAACCTAGCTAGTCGAAGAGCAGTACAACAGACATAGACAGCTGCAATCCCCCAAACTACTTTGCTCCAAGGTAAATCAGAATCAGGCCCGGGTAATGTCAATTGACCATCGGTTCCTAGGTAACTTGAAACAAGCGCAAGAACCATAAATGCAGGTGCTACGCCACAAGTGACAAGGTCGGAAAGTGAATCAAGGGCGGCTCCTAATTCCGTCACACTTCGAGTTAATCGTGCGATTGAACCATCAATGCTATCAAGAAACATCCCTAAGAAAATCAATGCGCCAGCCATCGTCAAACCACTCCAACCCCATGGACCACCCGCCCATTCAGGATCTTTATGCGCATAGTGAATCGCCGCAAATCCTGAGACCAAGTTGCCTAATGTAAATAAAAGAGGCCATACGTGCTGCGGGGGCAATACCCTCCTGCGCCGGATTGCTGTATCTTGAGTTTGCTCAATTTGAGAGTCCATAAGGGTCATATTCTACCCTCTCAACACGTGACATGATGTTTGCCTCGATAACTAACAGCAAGACAAGTTCTTGCTGGACTGGGCCACCAAATAGCGCCTCTCCTAACCGGACAGGTGGCGGACCTGCATCCTGTGGGCCAATTTGAATCTCTGGGGGGCGTAAATAGCATCCTAAAATAAGTGCTTCTTCATCTTTAAGTAAGATTTCTCCCTGTAATGGCGAAAAGACTTTGCTATTTATTGGTAAACCAACCGCTCCAGTAATTGTCTTATGTGAACGCGGCAGATGCCAAGTTGGAACAAATTGAAGATACATAGACATTTCATCTTCACTCTCCAATGCCCAACTACGCACAAGGAGTGACAAAAATCCACCATTGATAAAATAGGATTTTCCCTGACTTGAGATACACATCCCTTCAGAACTTATTTGCCTTTGTATCAATTCTCGCCAGTTTAATATTTGCCCGTGCCAAGTGTAGGAGTCATCAAGAAGTATGCCTATCGAGGCGATAATTGATGGAATGTCTACAGAATCAACCTTCCTAATTGAAATTCCCTCACGCAAAAAATTTGCATTTAGAACATTTGCCACATTCGTACCAAATGTAGCAAACGCATTAAGAGGTGATTCATGTTTTGGTTCAATGGCAATTTGTACCACTGAAACGCCATCTACAGTTGCTTCAATTATTGCCGTACTTCGTTCAGGCGACTTTTCTGAAGGGAGCAAATCTTGGGATGATGCACAACCCAAAATTTTTGAACAAAAAAGAAGCAACGCTAGATAGTATCGCATGAGTTGACCATATCGATAAGTTCACGAAGTCGACCATAACTCCTACGCGTATGTGGTACAACTATTCGAGGTAGATGCAGATGATCTTTTTCACTTTTCAGCGATTCAGATTGAACAATTGCACCTTTACGAATAATGTCCCCAAATGAGTTATTTAATTGCTTAATTGAATCTTCTGTTAATTTCTTATGTACTCGAATGACATAATCAGAACCCACATAGCGACTCGAGTGATAATTTTTATAAAACTGCAAGATATGTTGAACTGCATCCTGCGGCGTTGCTGCTACATAAAATAGCGACAAATCCTCAACACTAATCATTCCGTTACCAAGTAAATCTTCCTTTACATGATTTTCCCAATTTATCCAATACGTATTCCCCTCACCCGCAATCATTACAATTGGAATAATGTTTGATTTACCGGTCTGAACAAGTGTAAGTGCTTCGAATAATTCGTCTTGAGTGCCAAATCCGCCGGGGCAGCCTACTACTGCATCCGAATGCGTCATAAACATAAGTTTACGTGTAAAGAAATATCGAAAGTTAATGAGTTTTGAATCACCGTCAATAATTGTGTTTGCGGAAGTTTCAAATGGCAACCGTATAGCTAGGCCAAAACTAGATTCACGCTTGGGCCCTTCATGACCTGCCTTCATGATCCCATCGCCAGCTCCCGTTATAGCCATCCAGTCCACTTCAGCCATTAATTTACTGAACTCAACAGCCGCAACATAATCTGGATTCTCTGCAGGGGTTCTAGCGGAACCATATATTGAAACTTTTCTAGTGCCAATATATTTGTTAAAAATCTGATATGCATATCGCATTTCTTTTAAAGCATAAGTGACTAATTTGACTTGCCCAGTGTCATGACCTTCTTTTGCCATCTTTAAACAGGTATCAACCATTTGCTCGACCATTTCTGGACGAGGGTCATCTGGCCCATGAGGACATGATTCCTTTACAAGTTCAGAAATTTGTTCTTTCACTGATTTGGATTGGTGCATTTAATTATTGTAACTATTAATCACTGTGGAGAGAGAAATGGAAGAGGAACGACAGATACTTCAGGATTAAGAAGTTCTCCTGTAACATCAATCGAGTATAATTGATC
>CAJWSE010000046.1 GCA_913046275.1 uncultured Phycisphaerae bacterium
TTCGCAGAGTGTTTTGTCACAAAAAAAAAAATAAAAAACCGCCCTGGTCAACACCAAGGCGGTTGTACAAGTGAATACACTTGCTCTCTCTTATTTACGTCGACGTCTCGCACAAACACCTGCAAGTCCAAGAAGCGCGATTGCACCTGGAGCTGGTACTACTGCGGAATCGAATGCAACACCTCGATATTGCCAGTTTGACAGGTCAGCATTTTTACCTTGTACATTTACTACACCGTACACGTGATCACCAAACTCTACTGTGAATTGTCCAAGAAGCACCCTTCCACCAACTTCATACACCTGCGCATCATCTGGGGTTGCAAACCATGAACCATTACTAGTTTCTAAATTTTCACCATCGTAATGGCTGCCACCCATAACATTACCTTCAAAGATTGACCAATCCACTCCAATATCAAGCAAATTGTTGCCCGTGTCTGTCTCGAGACCAATTGTTACAAAGCTATCGTACTGAAGGCTTGGGAAGAAACCAAAAAGCGCTGAGCTGGGAGCTTTGTGTGAACCGAATTGGTTTTGATAGAAACCGTTATCTGAACCAATCGTAAGTGCATCCACCGAATCGCCAAAAATTGCATTCAATTGATCACCCTCATCAACATCCGCATAGACTTTAAATGTTGTGCCATACGCGGTAAGTGTTTCGTCAAATGAAATACCATTAAAATCTGCATTCGATGAACCGACTACAAAAAGTGACCCCACTACTGTTGCTGCGATTGTAAAAGTTTGCTTATTCATTGTGTTGTTCCTCATGTCTTTTGTTTTTCTTTACCTTGTTGTCGCAAATGAATTATCACATTTGCCCCTACACAATCAATATGCATCAGAAATTCATAAGAGCAATTGGCACTCAGGCATCAATTCATCCACTGTTCAGTCTGTACGGTTTATACGTTTTGTATGCCCAAGGCAAGCCTATAGAACCCTCAGCGCAGATTCTCTTATAGGACCCCTAAGTTTTGTTCCAAGTGCATTGAAAAACCGCCGCTACCGAAGTAGCGGCGGTTTGAAGGTCGATTGTTACAGTTCGTCCGGTACCAAATGGCGAACTGTAAATGTCAATGCAAAATTACTTGCGTCGACGGCGACTTACAACGCCAGCAAGACCAAGAAGTGCAATAGCACCTGGAGCTGGAATCATGTTGAACTCGAAAGCTTGATCTCGAGCCTGGAAGGTCTCGAAGTCGCCAGCCTTACCTTGTAGGTTAATGACGCCGCTTACGCTGCTGTCCATACCATACATAGTAAATTGACCCACCATTACGCGAAGGTCACTACCAGCAAGAACTTGCGCATCATCTGGAGTTGCAAACCATGAACCGTTATCGGTTGAGATTGCTCCACCAGCTGCAAAGTCAGTCCAGTCAACACCAATGTTAAGCATTGCATTGCCTGTGCTGTCTTCAAGACCGATTGTTACCCAACTATCCAAAGCTAAGCTTGGGAAAAGTGGGATTAATGCGGGGTTAATTTCTGCACTAGTATTGCCACCAAGAGCGTTTTGGTAAAAACCATTTGATGATTCAATAAGAAGTGCATTATCTGCGTCGCCGAATACGGCATTTAGCTCATCAGTTGCAGCGCTAAAGTTAGCGAAGATTTGAGCTGTCCATGTGCCATCGCCATTGTCTACGTTAACGGATGTAAGTCCGGTGTAGTCAGCCATAGCGGAGCTTGCAATAAGCGAACCAGCTGCAATTGTGAGTGAAAGCGTTGATTTTTTCATTTGCTTTCCTTCCTCTTTTTCTTTCTAAAAATTCTAGATCTAGTTAAAAACGTACGTTGGTGATTGGATTCCTGCCATCTAGAGCTGACTTAGGGGCAATAGGCCAATCATGTTCCCCAACAGGTTCGTTATTCGCAGTATTGCTTTGGTCGGTTCCCACAACCTTGCACTGAAATCTCTTCCCTGTCGAGATAGGTAAAACTCTCGTTCCACCAAACATTTAGAGAATACCTATTGATGCGTCTCAGTCAACTTGAAAAGTTGACTTTTTACACCAAACCAGTAAAAAAAACCCAATAAGTTGCCTATTTTGACAACTTGTGCTTTTCAAGGTTACCAATTAATAAAAGTGGGCCCGAACTAGTAATTTCAACTTCTACAATCGAACCAATAAGACTCGATGCTTGCTCTTCAGAATCGACATCAAACACACAAATCAAATCGCCAGCCGTTCGCCCAGAAAGTTGAACTTTAGCGGATTCCCACTTAAGCTCTACTCCCTTTTTAGCTGATTTCGGACTAATGCGTTCTACGAAAACCTCTACAGACTTGCCTTCATAGGCTTGATGTACTTCTGCACTTATTTGACCGCCAAGATCAAGCAAAGCATTAAGTCGATCGCGCTTTAAGGCGCGAGGAACATCATCTTCAAATCGATTGATTGCAATAGTTCCAGGCCTCGGCGAATAGTGAAAAACAAAATTATTTTTGAATCGCACACGTTTTAATAGTTCACGAGTTGCCTCGTGATCTTCATCAGTCTCGCCGCAAAAACCAACAATAATATCGCCTGCTATTTCAACATCTGGAATAATTGCTCGTGCTCGATCAATAAACTCTATATATTCCTCAACTGTATATCCACGATTCATTTTCTTAAGCATCCTGTTAGAACCAGACTGTGCTGGAACATGCAAATAATTACAAATACGGGGGCAGTCGCGCATTACTTCAAGAATATCATTGCCAAAATCAATTGGATAACTCGTCACGAATCGCAACCGCTGCAGTTTGGGAACTTCATCATGAATTCTTTGGAGTAAATTTGCAAATGTCGTGATAATTTGATCAGTATCAATCGGTTTCTTAAACGCCGTCAATCCTGGTCCTATTTGCGGAACTTCTTTGCCCTCTTTATTTAATGCAATTCCATGGCTATATCTGTAATGGTTCACAGTCTGACCAAGCAAAGTAATTTCAACCGCCCCACTTGCAACAAGACCCCTGCACTCTTCTACAATTGCATCGGGTGGTCGATGTACTTCAGCGCCTCGAGTATTAGGCACAACACAGTAGGTGCAAAACTTGTTACAGCCACGAGTAATACGTACATAAGCAGATTTACCTGATGTTTTTCTAAAATCGGGATTAAACGCCCTCGATAAGTCCAGCAATTCTAAATTGTCATCAGCAGCTGAGAGTGCTGAAGTTCTTCTTGAACGATTACCCTGCAACGCTGCGCGGTCTGCTGTACTTTGACGTTCCTCCATTTGTGCGTTCTGAAGCAATGTTGGCAATCGGTCAAGCTCGCTCGGGCCACAGATAAAATCAATCTGCGGATATTTTCCGAGAAGTTTTTTACCCTCACGCTCAGGCAAACAACCAAGCATACCTACAACTACTTCGCGGCCACCTTCTTTTTCAATACCTAGTTCACCTATTCGGCTCAGCACTTTATTTTCTGCTTGCTCTCTTACGGAACAGGTATTAAAAAGCACCACATCGGCCAAATCTCGATCCTCTCCAAACGAATAACCTAATGCAGCAAGTTGCCCCTGAACAAGTTCACTGTCGAGTTCGTTCATTTGGCAGCCAAATGTTTGAAGAAAAATAGTTTTTATGTCTTGGGATGTCTTCATTTGAACGTTGCATAGTATGACCTAATCCGACCCAGATTGTGTGGCTAAAGCCCCGATACAGTCGATACTTATAAAATATGCGTGCTGGACAAGGAATTATTGTGATTTCCATCGCCCTACTGATGCTTGGTGTCATCATGGTGAATTCTGCTGGCATGCAAATATCACAACAACCTTTGCATCTCAGCGACATTCTGACAAGCAGACCCACCTTACTAGCGTTATGTGCAATTATTGCTATGTATTGCGGGAGTCGATTCCCTTTAGGCATCTTGCAAAAATCCCTATGGAAGGTCCCGCTGGTGCTCTGGCTATTTCCCATCACAATAGTGTTGCTTCTTGCAGTTTACGCACCTGTAATTGGAAGGGAAGTCAATTATTCAAATAGGTGGATTGATATTGGAGGATTCAATTTCCAACCAAGTGAAATCGCGAAGTGGTCAATGGTGTTACTGGTAGCGTTTTGGTGCTCCAAATATTTTACAAATATGCAAAATTTTTGGAAAGGTTTTATCCCGCCCATGATTGGCATTGGTTCGATAGTCGCAATTATTGCTGTAGAAGATTTAGGAACTGCAGTCTTAGTGTTTATAGTCGCATGCACAATATTATTTGCATCTGGAGCGAAGCTTGTCTACTTCGCCTCTCTTGCTCCCATCGGGGCCGGAGGACTTGCCTTCGCCTTACTATCAAGTCCCTATCGATGGGCTCGTATCCAAACCTATCTTCACCCGTTTGAAGCGCCCGAAGGAGATGGCTATCACATCCTCCAATCAATGTCCGCCATTTCGGAAGGCGGACTCGCCGGATTAGGATTAGGAAATGGAATCCATAAATTTGGTTATCTTCCAGAAGACACAACCGATTTTATCTATTCAGTCATTTGCGAAGAATTAGGTATTTTTGGATCTTTTGCAGTTGCATCCTTGTATGTAGGTTTAGTTGTGTTGGGAGTACTTATCATTAAAAAGACCACAACTACTTTTCAGCAACTTCTTGCACTCGGCATCATAACGACAGTAGGTTTCCAAGCAGCCATGAATATCCTTGTTGTAACTGCACTTGTACCAACAAAGGGGATTGCACTTCCTCTACTAAGCAATGGTGGAACAGGCTGGTTACTAACTGCTTTCTGCATAGGCCTTATCGATGCAATCGATCGAAACAATGAGTCATCCGTTACCAAGTTAAACCATCAGACAACAAGCTTTAGTCGAACAAATGCCTAAGATTCTCATCGCTGGCGGTGGAAGTGGAGGGCATGTTGCACCAGCAATTGCATCGGCCGAAGCACTTTCTGCACTTGGATGCAATGTGACACTCGCTCATTCAACACGAACGATTGATCACTCAATGGCAAGTCAAACACCTTTTGAACGCATTGAGATGAAAGCAAAACCTTTTAAAACAAGCCCCTTAGGTTTTTTGCGTTTCACAAAAGGATTTATTAATACAAATAAACAAATGTCTAAGTACATACAAAAAAATCGAATTGATTGCGTACTTGGTACCGGTGGTTTTGTTGCTGCACCTGCAATACATGCAGCAAGAAAAATGGGATGCCCCACAGTACTTCTTAATTTAGATGACCCGCCAGGAAAAGCTAATGCGCTTGCCGTGCGATGGGCTGACAAAGTACTCTCCACCGTAAACTGCCAGCTCCAGAATATGAAGCTCATCGCGCCTCCACTGCGCTCATGCGTCATTGCTCAAACGAAAGATATTGCTAGCTATGAAAAGTATCAATGTGATCCGCAAAAATTAACGCTACTAATCACCGGAGCTTCGCAAGGCGCATCCACGATTAATGTTTTTATCCCTGAACTTGCCAAACGCAATACTACCGCATTTCAAGATTGGCAAATCGTACATATTGCCGGGGCTGGAAATGTTAAAAAAGTTGAAAATCTCTGGAGAAAAACAAGCATTAAATTTAAGGTCATTGATTTTACGCATCACATGGGCGCACTCTGGAGCATCGCCGATCTAGCCATTACTCGCGGCGGGGCAAACACCATTGCTGAAATAGGTTTCAACGCAATCCCCTCAATTGTTATGCCATACCCTTATCACAAAGATGATCATCAACGAATAAATGCTCTTAGCCTGGAACGTGTTGGCGGTGTACGAATCGAAACAGATTACAAAGATACCGAAGCGAACATTCAGCATTGTGGCGCCACTTTGTTAAAACTATTAAACCAACACAAAGAGCGATTTCAAATGCACCAAGCACTCACCTCCCTCCCTATCGAAAACGGAGCTGAAGTGATTGCAAGGACCTGCCTAGGGCTTATCTAAAGCGCTACATTAGGTTTATTAAATACTTTTCATTGGCCTTTTAACAAAAAGAAGAGTATTCTTACAAGTAATAATATGGAAGATATTCGTAACATCCTTATATCAAGATGCATTATGTTGGTGTCATCTGACCATCTAAATATCTCTCAGCGGATTATTCAAGAATATGAATTAGACGCGATGGTGGAGTATCATCCTGCACTCGCAATGGCTGAATTATGTCTTCTCACGAAAGAGCTAAAGAACAAGCAAGCGTGGAAAGATAACAGGGAAATGGCTAATCTCATCATTATTCATCCGCATACTTTTGCCGGCGCAGATGAAATGTGTCGAGCTGTCAGAAAACACCTTCCAGAAGTCAACATAATTGAACTCAAAAATGGCAAGCTCGCTTTAACAACACCACATGAACATGCCCTTGATGTCCTCGAAGAACCACCAATTATTGTTTCGGATACTATCGATGCAAATGAACTTAATATGTTGTTGGATATTCCTATCAGTAGGGAAGACGAACAATGACGCACCGCATGAAACAGAGTGCTATCGTGTTTACAGGCAAATTTGATGAACATTTGCTTACAACAGTTGAACAACCAGTACAAACATCTCGAACCATGTTTGACACAATAGGTAAAATCGCGTCTTCTACAGCCAGTGAACCAATCGAAGCCGTCGTTATTGATGATGCTTTACTAGAAAATAACCCTGAAGAAAACATCGACTCTATCCGAAGAATCGATCCTACGATTATTGTGATTGTCTCAAGTAATACAGTTGTTCATCAAGCTGATGCCTGTGTGCCGAAAATGCCGACAGCAGCATTGTTGCGCTCTGCCATTGAAAATGTTCATTCTGAACCAGAATTACTTAATACAGATATACCCATCGATCTTGATACAGTCCTTGGCATAGCTGATGAAATAAAACTCGAACACGATTCATCGCCGCTAGGAGATGTTGACCTTGTCCGCTGCCTCATGCATTCCCCAGCAAAGTTTAAAGAGACACTCGTTAACCTACTGAAAGAACAAACAAAATGGTCTTATTGTGCCATTGTAAGCGCAGAACTAGATGCGCCTGAAACTTCTCAAGTCTCCCCTTTAAGATATGGGCATAATGAGCATGGATTCATTGCCGCCATTGGGTCAACTACTGAAGATTTGCTCCGATGGTCTCGATGGGCCGCTTGTTGGCTAGATTTAGCAAGGCGACAAAGAGAACTTAAACTACTTGCGTATCAAGATGAGCTCTCAGGAGCATGGAACCGGCGCTTTTTACGCACATGTTTATCTAGAGAACTGCAAATTGCACGAAATACAAGACGCCCCTTAACCGTAATGATTTTTGATATTGATGATTTCAAACATTACAATGATCGGTGGGGGCATGATGCGGGCGATGAGATTATCCGTGAACTTGTGAAGTTACTTCGTGCAATCATCCGTAAAGGAGATCACGTTTGCCGAATAGGTGGCGATGAATTTGCCGTCTTGTTTTGTGATCCTGAACCGCCGCGTGAACCAGGGTCAGACCACCCAACAACAATCGAGATACTTGCAAAACGATTTAAAGAGCAAGTAGCAAAGGCCAGATTCCCAAAACTGGGCGAAGAAGCAACAGGAGTATTATCGATTTCAGGTGGTCTTGCGACATTCCCATGGGATTCTTCTGATATTGACGGACTCCTTGAAAAAGCTGACCAACGTCTACTCCAATCAAAACGACAAGGCAAAAATTCGATCACAATTGGTAGAGATAACAATAATTAACAAAGGTCAAAGACCATTAGCAAAATACTCATCCTCTCTGATCTACACTTTTGCAAAAAAAACTCTACCGCTCATACGGCAAAGCAGTTTAGGCCATTATGGCATGGTTGCGACGTACTTCTTCTGAATGGGGATACTACCGAAGTCTATGGTCAAAATACTTCTAAACAATCACAATTAGAAACAAATAATCTTATTGCTCTAGCAAAAGAAGATGGCGTTGAAGTGCAATTGCTTACTGGAAATCATGATCCGAATAATGGAATTAATTCGACCTGGCTGTGTAATGAAACGATACTGGTCACTCATGGCCATGTCGCATTAAAAGGCGTCGCACCTTGGAGTTGGAGATCTAAATACATTGAAGAGGCCAGAAAATATTATTTACAGAATAGTGGCG
>CAJWSE010000047.1 GCA_913046275.1 uncultured Phycisphaerae bacterium
ATTCAAAAAAATATGAAGAAGCCCGTCGTGGCTTTTATTGCGGGTAAAACAGCTCCAAAAGGCAAGCGGATGGGTCATGCTGGTGCAATTATTGGCGGTGCCGATGACACTGCTCAAGCTAAAATGGAGGCCCTTTCAGCAAGCGGCGTGGTGGTTTGTGAAAGCCCCGCTGGTATTGGTGTGGCAATGGCAGAGGCACTCGGTGTATGTGCAATGTCCAATTAAACGGTATGCTGTAATTACGCAACCCAAGGAGGGGTATATACGTGACAACAATTAAGGAACGATATGAAACCGTAAACAAACGAATTGAAGCTGCTGCGCTTCGCTCGGGTAGAACAGCGGATGATATACATCTTGTTGCTGTAACAAAATATGCTTCTGTCGATGATGTTCGACAACTCGTAGATCTCGGTCACCTAGACTTTGGTGAGAGTAGACTTCAACACTTTACACAAATTGCAGCACAAATTGACGAGTATATTGAACGTCGCCGAGAGCTTGGTGAACCAGAACTTACTAGCCCAATTCGTTGGCACTTTATTGGGCACTTACAACGGAATAAATGTCGCCGTGTGGTTCCACTAACTCGAATGGTTCATTCTGTTGATTCTCTTAGGCTTGCGGAAGAAATTCAAGAGTCTGCCAGCAAAAAGAACCTAGTCGTTGAGGTTTTGCTCCAATCTAATATTTCAAGAGAACGCCAAAAAACCGGCATTGCTCCAGCCGCTGTTGGTTATCTTCTTGAGCAACTTGAAACAATGCCCAATGTAATTCCGCGCGGTATGATGTGCATGGCAGAAGCCTCTGAAAACCCAGAAGATTCCCGAGCCGTATTTGAACGTTGTGCTGAATTGTTCAAAGAAATGCAAAAGACACCTCATTGCGGCGAAGCGTTTAATGTCTTGTCGATGGGCATGTCTAATGATTTTGAAGTGGCGATTGAAAGTGGAGCAAATGTCGTTCGGGTTGGATCTGCACTTTTTGGCCAAGCAGTCGTTTCGGATTGACCACCTCAACAAAAGTCAACTGAAATTTCAAGCGCTAATTGTTCAAGTGAACGAGAGAAATCTACACTTGAAACAGCGACATTATCAGGTACACTTAAGCGTGTAGGTGCAAAGTTTAAAATGCCCGTTATTCCCGCATCAACTAATTGGTCCGAAAGATTTTGTGCGACACCAACAGGCACAGCAAGAATAGCAATGCGAATGTTTCGAGTTGAGATAATATTCATTATTTCAGAGATTGATCGAACGTTGTGTTTGGCAACAGTTGTACCAATAATATTGGGGTCGTTATCAAAAACAGCACTAATGTTAAAACCTCGGTTAATTAAACGAGGATAAGACGCAATCGCTTGTCCAATTTTCCCAGCCCCAACCACAGCAACATCCCAAGTGTTATTTGTACCCATAATTTCTCGAATTTTTTCGCAAAGATGCGTAATGGAATAACCCACCCCGGGGCGTCCGAATGTGCCGAAGGTTGTAAAATCCTTGCGTACCTGCGCGCCAGTTAAACCAAGAGCTTTGCCAAGTTGAGTCGAATTTATCGACGTCAAGTTTGTTTCTCGGAGTGCTTCAAGTTCCCGCAAATATAGGCTTAATCGACGAGCTGTTGGCTTTGGAATGCGCAATCGTTCATTCATACAATATAAGTATAAAGCGTATTGAATATTAAATACAGTGGTTGATATCCTCTTCTCCCCGTTATGCTATAAACGATGCATGTAAATGAAATTTTGAAACGCGATAAGACTATAGTTAGTTTTGAGTTTTTCCCACCCAAAACCGATTCAGCATGGGATTCTTTTACTAGCCGTATAGGCGCTTTTGAAGCCCTTGAACCATCATTCGTTTCAGTAACATACGGTGCCGGCGGTGCATCAAGGTCAAAGACAAATAAACTTGTTTGTAAACTCGCACAAGAAACCTTACTCGACCCTATTCCACACTTAACATGTGTTGGTCATAAGAAAGACGAAATTAATGCCATTCTGAATGAATATGCACAGGCTGGTGTCGACAATGTGCTTGCATTACGTGGCGACGCCCCAACAGCTGGATGCGACAATGGAGATTACGCGTACGCGGTAGAACTAGTGCGCGCTATACACGATTTTCCAAGTAAATCTTTTGGTGTTGGTGTGGCGGGCTTTCCGGAGGGCCATCCAGAAACACCAAACCGCCTGAAACAGCTTGACCATTTGAAGGCAAAAGTCGACGCTGGAATTGATTGGATATGCACTCAGCTTTTTTTTGATAATAATGCATTTTTTGATTGGTCCCAACAATGTGAGATTCGTGGTATTTATGCACCTATATTCGCCGGCATTATGCCAATCACATCGATCTCCAGCATGCGTAGGATGGCAGAACTTGCAGGAGGTGCGAATTTTCCAGCTGCGTTGCAAAAAAGGTTATATCGATTTCAAGACGATCCAGAAGCGGTGCGTAACATAGGAATTAACTGGGCATCGCAACAGTGCGCGGAATTACTTGACAAGGGTGTTCGTGGCATCCATTTTTTCACAATGAATCAATCAAAAGCCACCAAAGAAATTTACCAATCTCTTGGTTCAACAAGTGGTTTACAACTACGCAATTCGCACTAACAACTTAATTACTGTATCCTTTGGCAATGCAACGCTTACTTAATCTGTTATTTATGGTTTTCTGTGTCGTTTTATGCAACGCTACGGTTTTGGCCGTGGCAACTACACCACCAGACCCAAACCTTCGTAAAACCCCTATGGCTTGGGTAGGAATATTATTAATGTTCCTCTTTTTTGCTATTGTCATTGGCATTAGTCTGATGTCATCCAAACGCGGGCACCAAGACTAGACATGTCAATAGATATCACACCTCGGTCGAGTTTACTTTCACTTAATTTGGTACTATTAGTAATTCTTGCAGCGGTTTTGTTCATTCCAGAACCAGAAGTTATCGCAGACCCCTACAAGTCGAACAGTTCAAAGTTTATGGCTGTGCCCAGTTCTGCGAACGGTTTACCTTCAGGAGTGGTGTTCCTTCTTGACACATACCAAGGTGAACTTGTAGCTGTTGCATACAACCATAATCTCGGAAAAATTATGCCGCTTGGGTATCGCAATACGGTTTTTGATGCAAGTACAATTAAGGGGACTGAATGATGCATAAAGCTTCACATAATTCATTATTTGCGTCTTCTATTTTACTCTTTGCAATGATTCTCTTTGCCGCGAGCCGGCGAAGTCCAGTGGCGTTAGCTGAAGCCTCAAACACATATAGTGGATATACCATGGTGACAACTCCGGGTGGTCAGGGGACAGACTTGCTCTACCTTATAGATGATCAACACGCAGTTTTAATGGTTTATGACGTACCCAATCCTCAAAGTGAATCGGTTATTCGCCCTCTCGCATCTTGGTCGTTATCAGAGCTATTTTCTACTGTCAGAAAATAATGACGCACTGTACACTGTAGACATATGCGAAAATCGGTTGATACAGTTATGGTGAACCAGCGCGCAAGTTCATTTATGCGCCGTTCTATTAAAACAGAATCTAAAAAACAAGGTTTACGGCTTGCTTTGTCAATGATTGATTTGACAACACTCGAGGGAAAGGATTCGCCGGAAAAAGTACGCTCGCTTTGCTCAAAAGCGATTGTTCCATGGGAAGGCCAAATAGAACCGCCACTGCCTTCGGTTGCAGCGGTTTGTGTTTATCCGAGCTTGGTAAGGGTCGCAAAAAACGCACTGAAGGGTTCCACGGTGAATATCGCTTCCGTGGCGACGGGCTTTCCATCTGGCCAATATCCACTTGATGTTCGTCTTAATGATGTCACAGAAGCAGTAAGCGCCGGTGCAGATGAAATAGATATGGTAATTAATCGAGGCGCCTTCCTTTCTGGGGAATTTGATGAAGTTGCTGATGAGATAACTTGCGTACGTAAAGCGTGTGGCAAGGCGCATTTGAAAATCATCCTGGAAACGGGCGAGCTTGAGACACTTGAAAATGTACGTCATGCATCTGATTTATCTATTAAAGCGGCGGCATCAGCGGGTCCAATTCAAGATGGCGAAGTGTTTATAAAAACATCAACCGGTAAAGTGTCACCTGCTGCGACAATGCCGGTTACTCTTGTGATGCTTGAATCTATTCGTGACTACTACGAAGAAACGGGTGTTCGAATTGGGATGAAACCAGCTGGCGGTATTAAAACAGCAAAACAGTCTCTGCAATATCTTGTTATGGTGAAAGAAACACTTGGAGACGCGTGGCTCTCAAAACATTTGTTTCGGTTTGGTGCATCAAGCCTAACTAATGACGTTCTCAGGCAACTTATTCGACAAGATACCGGCCGGTACACAGCAAAATATGATTTTAGTGAGGCATAATGGATGACTATTAAAACGGATCAAATTGGGGGTTGGGAGTATAGTCCAGCGCTTGAGACAACTCAAATAGCCATTGAACCCAAAAACAAGTTATTTATTAATGGTAAGTTTGTTTCGCCAAAATCTCGTTCTTGGTTTTCAACAACAAACCCATCAACGCAAGAAAAAATCGCAGACATAGCATCAGCGGGCAGAGCAGATATCAATACAGCGGTACTGGCTGCTAAAAAAGCACTTCCTAAGTGGTCAAAACTTGCCGGATCTGTACGTGCAAAATACTTATACCGAATCGCACGTAGAATTCAAGAGCGCTCGCGCGAGCTGGCTATCCTTGAAACGATGGATGGTGGAAAGCCAATTAAAGAATCTCGCGACGTGGATTTGCCCCTTGCTGCGCAACATTTTTTCTATTACGCCGGTTGGGCGGATAAGCTTGAATATGCATTTCCCGGTGTTGAGGCAAAACCAGTCGGTGTTTGTGCACAGATTATTCCATGGAACTTTCCATTATTAATGGCAGCATGGAAACTTGCACCAGCTCTTGCTTGTGGAAACACGTGTGTGTTAAAGCCTGCGGAAACAACCTCATTAACAGCGCTTCGTTTAGCAGAGATTCTTCAAGAGGTTGGCCTTCCACCAGGTGTCGTTAACATTGTGACTGGCGCTGGTGATACAGGGCACCACCTTGTTCAGCATAAGTCAGTTCAAAAAGTTGCATTTACAGGTTCAACTGAAGTGGGTAAATTGCTGCTGAGACAGACTGCGGGTTCTGGGAAAAAACTTACGCTTGAGCTGGGTGGTAAAAGTGCAAATATAATTTTTGCTGATGCGGCGATCGATCAGGCCGTCGAAGGTATTGTGTCGGGTATTTATTTCAACCAGGGGCACGTTTGTTGTGCGGGTTCAAGGCTTTTCGTTGAAGAATCTATTCTTGATGAGGTTGTGCAAAAGCTTTCTTACCGCTTAAAATCTCTAAGAGTTGGTGATCCACTCGATAAAAACACCGATCTCGGCGCAATTAATTCAAAGGCTCAACTTGAAACAATTGAACGATATATTCGTCAAGGCACAAGTGAGGGCGCGCAGCTTCATGAGGTGGACACAAACCCACTTCCAGCAAACGGCTATTGGTGTAACCCTTGTTTCTTTACGGACGTGCAACCAAGTCATACTATTGCACGTGAGGAAATTTTCGGCCCCGTCCTTTCCGTAATGACATTTAGAACGCCTAAAGAAGCAATTGCTCGAGCGAACAATTCTCCGTATGGTTTGGCAGCGGGTATTTGGACTGATAAGGGGTCAAAGATTTTTGAAATAGCTAAACAATTAGATGCGGGTGTTATCTGGTGTAACAGTTATAACAAGTTCGACGCGGCGTCTCCATTCGGGGGTTTTAAAGAATCAGGTTTTGGGCGAGAGGGTGGATTGCAAGGGCTTCGACCATACGTAAACTTCTTTAATAAATCAGGAAGGAAAATGTGATGTCTAGATTGACAGTTTCTAAAACATACAAACTGTATATTGATGGTCAATTTGCAAGGACGGAATCAGGTCGTTCTTTAGCTATAGAAAATCAGTTTGGCGAAGTAGAGGCACACATTTGTCATGCGTCTCGTAAGGATTTAAGAGAAGCCGTTGATGCTGCCACTGGGGCTTTTTCTTCTTGGTCTGGTATCACCGGTTACTTGCGAGGGCAAATTTTGTACCGACTAGCAGAAATGCTTGAAGGCAGAAGAGAAGAATTTGCTGCAGCAATTCAAATAACACAATCAGTCACCATTGCCGTTGCACGTAAAGAGGTTGATGCTGCGGTAGATCGACTTGTTTGTTTTGCTGGGTGGACAGATAAACTACAGCAGGTGATTGGTTGTGCGAATCCAGTTGCTGGAAGCTACTACAACTTTACAGTACCTCAAGCGCAAGGTGTTGTTGTTATCGTTGCACCAAGCAAGCCCTCGCTTCTTGGCCTGGTGTCTCTCATTGGCGCTCCACTTTCGGCAGGAAACACGGTGATTGCTCTTGGTTCAGATCAACACCCCATGGCAACAGCTATATTTGGTGAGGTTTGTCAAACATCTGATGTGCCCCCCGGTGTTATCAATCTTCTGACCGGTCCACATAAAGAGTTGGTTCCTCATGTGGCAACTCACCGCCAAGTTGCAAGTGTTTATTGTGCGAATCCATCTAAAAAAATGCGAGTTATTCTTGAAGAGGGTGCGTCTGAGAATATGAAGCGTACTCATTGCATTTCTATTGATGACGATACTTGGTACAACAACCATGAGGTTGCCTCTCCATGGCAAATAGAACCATTTGTAGAGATGAAAACAATATGGCACCCTTCGGCGTGCTAGCGATAGTTTTGTATTTTATATTTTTTACTACGAATAGTTTTTCCGTCATTTGATATAAACGATGCCCTGACAACAACATTTTTCATTGTGTCGGAAACATTGTTAAAATGAACACGATAGGTTCGTGTGACAGGGTCAAAACGCTGTCTATTTATTTCGGGGTTGTTGAGCGGAACTATTTCCATTGCGCTAGCACCCTCACCGGGCTCATCAATACTAACTTTTAATGAGCCAACCCCCCTGCATGAAAATCCATCGCCATCGAGTAATTCAAGGTGAATAACAATCATGGCCTCATCATCACTGTTTTTTGGCAAATCAAACCGACTTAGTGGATGAATATTCATTGTTGCCGGCGCGTACGCCCAGCGCCCCAGCTCAATAGTTGGTCCTGTTTGCTTAGATTGAGTTGCGCAGGAATAGCACAATATCACAGTAAGTATTGTTACAGCATGCTTAAGTATTTTTTTTTGATTCAAGTAAATGTTAGATTTATACGACGTCATCAATCATGCGCATGATTGCTAAATCTAATTTATCATTGGTTAAATAACTATTTGATTCAATGGCTTCTTTTATAGCGTCTACACGCTCTTGGCGAACATCTGGTAATTGGTGAATTTTTTCAAGCATTTGAGCTTGTTCTGAAAATTCGACGCGATCTATTGCGACAGCGTCCGAGGTTTCATTTGTTGGAGCCATAACTTCAACAGAGTTCGTTGGAGCTGTAGGCGTAGCCGCTCGTACATTTCCCACCATTGCATTTCCGATTACTGATACGTCAGTCATTTTTACTATACCTTTACTATGTCGCCCAGCGACAATTCCTCAAAGTCCCAAACACTTCTCAAACCCGATTCATACGTGATGTGGAAAGTCAAAGCCACCAAGCTTGTATTGACTCGCACACTTTTTTATCGTACAGATGTTCCTTTTTTCTTTAGTTTTATAAGAAAATAGGAAGTTTTCATAAAGTCCGATATCAGAGTCGATTAAAACATAAAAAAGGGGGGTTTTTCTCTTCGGGACAAACACCTATCATATACTTCTACATGAGGGCATTAACTTTACTTCTTGGCATTCTTTTAGGTGTGGCCGCTTTGTATTCTTGCACACCCGAAACAACGACACCAACTATTCCCGAGGCGCGTGAGGATGTTGACATTATGGATCTATCCACTTGGGATTTTGGTGAGGTAGATCTTAGCCAGGTTCGCAGTGCAGAGCAAAGTCACGAAAAAATAAGCAATCAAGCACAATATGCAATTGTTATTGGAACGTTCACGGGTGAAGAACACGCTCGAGCAGCGGCAACATCCCGCCAGC
>CAJWSE010000048.1 GCA_913046275.1 uncultured Phycisphaerae bacterium
TGGCAAGAGGAAAGCCCTCACTTGCTTGCCGCCTAATTACTTCAGACATCATGACATTTGAACAATTGCATTTGCCCGAGTTACTTGGAGAAGTGGCAATGAGCGCAAACGGACTGATTCTCTTTGCCGGAGTGACTGGCTCTGGAAAATCAACCTCTATCGCGGCGATGCTAAATTATGTCAACCAACGAAAACGTTGCCATATTGTAACGATTGAAGATCCGATTGAATATATTTTCAATGATGACAAAGCAACAATTAATCAACGAGAAGTTGGCATTGACTGCCTAAGTTTTAATGAAGCACTTAAAGCGCTTGTTCGAGAAGACCCAGACGTTGTACTCGTTGGCGAAATGCGTGACAATGAAACATTTGAAGCAGCTATTCGCGCTGCGGAAACCGGGCACTTGGTATTCGGAACGATTCACGCTTCATCTGCCTGGCAAACCTTCGGACGAATTTATGACCTTTTCCCAGAAACAGAACGCCCGCAAATAAGAAAACTACTAGGCTATAACCTTCGCGCAATCGTGTATCAAAAACTCCTACCTACACTACATGAAGATGTTGCACGTATTCCTGCATTAGAAATTTTACTCGGCACACCAATTGTCACAAAATATATTCTTGAAGGCAGAGAAGGCGAATTACTTGAGATTATTAAGAAGAGTCACGAAGAGGGCATGGTTGATTTAAATACAGCACTTTTGCGCCTGGTTGAATCCGAGTGGGTTTCACTTAAGACTGCGATGGACGCTACACCAAAACCTGAAGAACTCAAAATGAAATTGAAGGGTATTGCTTAATGTTTATGTCAATGTTGTCCGAAGCAACTCCTGTTTTTCTGCTCAGCCCGTGGAAACCACTATTTATATGTGCAACATTTATCGCATGGGGTTGGCTCGTCAGTACACATCTTGAAAAAGATGCTAAATCCGCCCACTTAAATCCTACTAAGTGGAATAGCATTTATATTGGCTCTGCTTTTGCAGCATTACTCACCATGCTATTCGCGGTGAATTTCTATATTGCATTCCCGCTTGGCTTCATCGTTCTTTTAGGCCCTATCTTGATTTACTGGAAAATTCGAAACAATGCTGTTGCAGAAGAATATCGTTACAGACTCGGTTCTGGTGCACTCAAGGCCGCAATGGAAACACGAAAAAAGGTTAAAGCAAATCGACAAGCTTCACTTCATTTTGCAGGTAAATCAGGGCAAGTACAAGTTCCTGAAAAAGAAGATCCACAGTTAGAGATTTACATTACAGCAGATAATTTGATTCTAGAAGCTCTGGAAAATCGAGCAAGCAGGCTGGAATTACAACTGACTTCCAAAGGTTGCCAGAGTATGTACTACACCGATGGCATCCCCGTTAGGCAAGAAACAACTGAGGCTAGTATTGGCGCTAAAGTTCTTGCATTCTTAAAAGAGACTGCCGGAACTGACGCTAGTGATGTCCGAAGAAAACAAATTGGGGAATTTGAAATATCAGGGGCAATAGGTAATGTGCATGTTGACCTAACTGCATCTGGATCTTCAAGCGCACACATCGTCCGACTAGATTTTGATCGCTCACAACGAATAATTCGGACTTGGGAATCAATAGGCATGATGTCAAAACAAAGAGACATGCTTGACCAATTAAAACAAGAAGGCAAAAGACACGGCATCGTTCTTATTGGTGGCGAAAAACAAAGCGGGGTGACAACAACTTCGTATGCGATATTAAGTCAGCATGATTCATATTTAAGCAACATTGTTACGCTGGAACGTGAAGTGCTTGCAACACTCGAAGGCATTACGCACACTGATTCTGCAAATGCTGAAGGCGATTACGCAGCACAGCTGCAAACGATTATCAGAAGAGATCCAGAAGTCATCTTAGCTGCAGACTTGATTGATGCTGAAGCAGCAAAAATTGCCGCAAAACCTGGAAAAGATGGGCCTTTGATTTTCGTTTCTATCCCATCCTCATCAACATCAGAACTCATATCCAGATGGGCAGGTTTCGTCGCAGATCCAAGGCTTTCATTCGATGATCTGCAAGCAGTGGTATATCAAAAACTCGTAAGAAAACTTTGCGAAAACTGCAGAGTTGCATATAAACCACCACAAGATCTAGCAAAACAAGGCTTGCCCATTGACTCCGTTGAGCAGCTCTACCGTAAGGGCGGCCAGGTTGAAGAGAAAAACAAGATCGTTCCATGCCCTATCTGCAAAGGTTCAGGCTACTTAGGACAAATCGGAATTTTTGAAACAATGTTCCTTGATAGCGATACTCGAAAACATTTGATTGCCGGAGATTTAAAAGCCGCAATGGCACAGTCTAAGCGCAACAAACTATTTATTCGACTCCAAGAAGCTGCATGGCAGAAAGTTGCTTCCGGCGAAACTTCACTAGAAGAGTTCGGAAGAGTCAACAAGAAAAAAACACAAAAGAAAAAAACTGCGAGTAAATAACTAATGATTATCCTTCTTAACATCGGAATTATTGGCCTAGTATTGCTCATAGCTTATTGGTGGGCGAACGAAGGTCTTTTTAGTGCATTACTACATCTTGTTTGTGTCATTACCGCAGGCGCACTCGCATTGGCCCTTTGGGAGCCAATCACTATGGCACTCTTGAGTGGTAAAGGGTTTGACAACTATGCCTGGGGAATTGTTCTCGTTAGCATTTTTAGTATCTCACTCTTAGTCCTTCGTATTACAAGCGACAAAATAATCCCCGCAAACATTCAATTTCCACCCTGGGCAAATCTTGCTTTTGGTGGAATTGCGGGCGCCGGCGCAGGTGTTTTAACAATTGGACTATGCCTAATTGGTTCTGGTTTTATACAATCATCCAATGAACTCATGGGATATAGAGGCACTGCTCGTGATGAAAACAGTCGAGGAGTTATTACAAAAGTTGGCGATACACTCTGGCTTGATGTTGCAAATGTCACTTCTTCCTTCTTTAGTACACTCAGCGTAGGCACTTTACATCCAGATATCAGTGGCGGGCCACTGCAACAGTACAACCCACGACTTGATGAACTATCTACTCTGATTAGAGATTCATATGACAATGGTAAAGGCCAGCTTTCGCTAACTCCAGATGCCGCATCAATAAATAAAGTTGCAACAAGTGATGACGGCATGGTTGTTGTGCAGGTCTCATTCAATACAAAAGCCCGTGATTATGGCGGCCAACTTATTCTTAGCAGTTCGCAAATCCGCCTCATCGATGAGGCGGAAGGCTCAAATCCGCCAAATATCTATTACCCAATGGCTTGGAAACAAGAAGTCAAAGATGGCGGAGAAAAGCTCTTTAAATTTGATGATGCTTCGCATTATGCAACAAGTGTCCCCGGACGAACGGAAACTGGAATTAAATTTGCCTTTGATACGAGAGATTCGAATATCAAACCAAAGTTCATTCAAATTCGCGGCACTCGCTTCGAGTTGCCAACAAAAGAAACTGTTGCGTTAAACTCTTTAGATGTTGGGTTATATCGAGGACGTCAGCTGACTGATGAGGAAATTCTTGCCGCCCGAGATCCACTAGGGAAAAATATTAATACGAATACAGACCCTACTGCGAAAATTCGGAAACTTCGTATTTCTACTAATGGCTTACCAGGCACTATTGAAATTAGTGAAGATTTATACTTTGTAGAAGGTTCACTATCCACGCAATGGACAAGACAAGGCGTCTCTGCTGCGCTTGCAATCAAAGGAATCAAGGCGGACGCTGGAACAGCAATTGTTCAACTAGACGTTAGTCCTGGAACGAATGCTGAGTTCCAAGACTTATTACCCGTCATCTCACCTGATTCACCAGTTGTTTTTATAGACAACAAAGGAAATCAATATGAACCAATTGGTTTTATCCTCGCTGATGATAAGAGAATGCAACTCACGCTTACCCCGAGTACTCCCATTCGAACAATGGGTGAACTACCCATGCATATGCTTACATCAAGCAACTCAAAAACATTAACACTACTCTTCCAAGTTACTGATGGAGTGACGCTTCAAGAATTTCGAGTCGGTGATTTTACAATTGGCACTTGCGATATCGTCGCTAAGAATGGGCGAAGATAATCATTCTTCGAGTAAGCGCTCAACCCAATTGATATTAAAGTCAGCTGATACGAATGAATCATGGCTCAGCAAACGTTGATGTAATGGAATCGTTGTTGCAATTGGGCCGACCTGAAATTCACTTAATGCCGAACGCATTCGTGCAATGGCTTCATTCCTATCTCGGCCATGAACGATCAACTTGCCAATCATTGAATCATAATTTGGTGGAATTCGATAACCAGGTATAACATGTGTTTCTACTCGTACCCCTGGGCCACCAGGTGGTCGCCAGTTTTCAATAACTCCAGGCTGGGGCATGAAGTTTTTCGAGGGATCCTCTGCATTGATGCGACATTCGATTGCGTGCCCATTTAACTTTACATCATCTTGCGCCCAAGAAATCGGCTCGCCAGCAGCAACTCGAATAGATTCTTTCACGATATCAACTCCAGTAATCATTTCTGTAACTGGGTGCTCTACTTGAACACGAGTGTTAACCTCAAGCATAAAGAACTCTTGCTTCTCATTCATCAAAAATTCTACAGTTGCCGCACCACTATACTTGGCCTTTCGAATAAGCTCTGCCGCCGACTCGCAAACTCTGTCTCTAATTTCTGGGTCGACTCCTGGAGCAGGACCTTCTTCAATTAATTTTTGATGGCGCCTTTGACTTGTACAATCTCGATTGTATAAATGGATCGCATTGCCATGCTTGTCACCAAGGACTTGTACTTCTACATGTCGCGCATGATCAAGGAATTTCTCTAAATACACGGCGCCATTTCCAAAGGAAGCAATTGCTTCTTGCTGCGCAGCTGTAACAGCTGTCCGCAGAGCCGCAACATTATGCGCAACACGCATCCCTTTGCCACCACCACCAGCAGATGCTTTTACAATTACTGGATAACCAATTTCGGCTGCAATTTCAACGGCAACATCAAGCTCTTCAATTTCACCGTCGGTACCTGGAAAAACTGGTGTTCCCGCTTCTTTTGCTAGCCTTTTACAATTAATTTTGTCACCGAGACGTTCCATCGCTTCAGGAGATGGTCCTATAAACTCGATGTTACAATCTCGGCAAACTTCGGCAAAATGTGCATTTTCAGCAAGAAAACCATACCCTGGATGAATCGCTTCTGAGTCTGTCATCTCTGCTGCCGAAATAATTCGATCCATTCGAAGGTAGGAATCTGCCGATGGGCCCTTACCAATGCAAACTGCTTCGTCGGCAACATCAAGCCACGGAGCCCCAGCGTCTGCTTCTGAATATACACAAACAGTTTCAACTCCAAGAGATTTTGCGGCTCGGATTATCCGCAGCGCAATTTCACCACGGTTAGCGATAAGGATTCGGCTAAACATAGACAAGTATTTTTTCTTATTGAGGTTTCACGAGGAATAATGGCTGACCAAATTCAACTGGATCTCCACTATTCACTAGAATTTTAAGGACGGTACCACTACACTGAGCTTTGATTTCATTGAAAATTTTCATAGCTTCAATAATGCAAACGGTTGTATCTTCACTCACAGAAGCACCTACTTGTACAAATGCTGGCGAATCTGGATCTGGCGATGTATAGAACGTTCCAACCATAGGACTAACTATTTCAACCCCTTCTTCAACAGGTGCTTCGGCTTCACTTGCTGCAGGAGCCGCAGGAGCCGCGGCAGGAGCCACTGCTTGAGTAGGAGCAACTAATTGTGCCGGTGGTGCTGAAGTTACGAATGTCTCCCCATGTCGACGAATCGTGACTTGCTCATCAGTATCTCGCAAATCCATCTCAGCAAGATCATTAGCAACCATCAACTTAACAAGTTCTTTCAATTTTCGGATATCAATCATGGCGGAAAGTATACCGAAATTCGCCGATTTTGCGCCGTACTAACACGAAATATCGCTAAAAATCAAACAGAGGAGTTCTTACGATGAGCCATAGGTTTACCTAAAAGTTCACTTAAAACTATTGCAGTACGGAGGTTACGTCGATTTTGTAGCATATGAGCTAGTTGCTTTGCTGGCAATACTGCTTTCGATGGCCCAGATATTGCTGGAGGTAATGAACAATCTTCTTTATCAAGAGATCGGATTCTTTTTTTAGGCGCGCTTTTCCTAGTAGTTGGAGCAGCGCCTTGCCTTTTCGACCTTCGCCTGAGAGATTCTATTTTTACCTCTACAGGATCTGCTTTCCACTCGGATTCAACCAAGAGTGAGGACTGATCAGAAGGACCACGCTTCAAAGCATTCTGTTGACTTTTCTTTCTCTTTTCAATAATTCCAGCGATAATGGACCACGCAACACTTAACGCAATCATGATGTAAACGCCTTTTTGCATGCTGTAAATTATAACGGCTCAGGGAAGAACCAGGTGACGTTTACCAGCATCATCCATCGCCCAAGTAAGGTCTACTCCAAATACTCCACCCAGTGAACTTGGAGTCAGTACTGCATCAGTTTTCCCAGCTAGCGCTACTTTCCCTGCCTTAAGCACTATCACTTCATCAGCAATTTCCATGGCAAATGCAATATCGTGCAATGCTGCGACAACAATATCACCTTCTTCTGCACAATGTCGAAGATTGTTTCCCATGGATTTCAAATGATGTAGATCCAGTGCTGAGCTTGGCTCATCTAACACGAATAGACCACCTGGTGTGCGTTGAGCTAACGCTCTTGCAAATGCTGTGCGCTGCTTCATGCCTGCGCTAGCTGTATGCCAAAGTGAATCGCGTCTTTCCAGCAAATCGACTTGTTCTAATGCGCTTTCAACACGATTTGGCGAAGGACCAAGAGCGTATCGCCCAAGTTCAACAACTCGTTGAATAGAGAAGGATCCAGCAACCTCAGCCACTCGTGGAACCCAAGATATTTTAGATGCGAGATCATGCGGTTTTATTTTGTGGACATTTGCACCATCAAGCTCAATCTGGCCATTTGTCGGCAAAAGCAGCCCCGCGATAGTTCTTAATAGCGTGGTTTTACCAGAGGCATTAGGGCCCAATACTGCTACAACTTTTCCGCCATCAGAAGAAGCATGCACATTTTGTAGTGCGACGTGTTTTCCAAATCGCATATTGACGTTTTTAACCTGCAGCCTCATACTCGACCCCTATTGTTCAACAACAGAAACAAGAAGACTATTCCACCAAATATACTTGTGACGATTCCTATTGGTAATCGACCAGAGCCAAAATCAATAAGTTGGCGAATATCGTCTGCGCATACGAGGAGCAAGGCTCCACAAAGAGCTGTTGCAATGGTGAGTGTTCGATGAGATCCCCCCAGAAATAATCGTGCACCGTGCGGAGCTATTAAACCAACAAATGCAATTGGACCGGCAAGCAACACCCCAATTGAGGCTAGAAGACTTGAAGTAATAAAAAGTTTTTTGCGGATCTGAGGAAGATTAACACCGACACTTTTTGCTTCATCATCTGAAAGACATGCTGCATCCAACGTAGGTCCCCAATAAGAAACTGCGATAATGCCAAGTAACGTCGTAAAAGCAAATATAAGTAGCCGCCACCACGATTCCACTTCTGGAATACTCCCCATAAGCCATGTTGTAAACGCCCCACGCAAACCCATTGGAACAGCGTGCTGAAAAATCATAATCCCTGCACCACATAAGACTGAAACAACAACACCAACAAGGACCATTGACATTGGATCAATTCCACCCCTGCGCCTAGACAAAACATATACACAAAGGAGTGATAGAAGCGCGCCAACTATAGCACCAACAGACTGGCTTCCAAAATATGAAAATTCGAATG
>CAJWSE010000049.1 GCA_913046275.1 uncultured Phycisphaerae bacterium
AGCATTTTCAGCTGGCATTCCAAAAGCATCCCAGCCCATTGGGTGCAAAACATTGTAATTATTCATTCGTTTAAAGCGAGATAGAATGTCGCTGCCGATGTAACCAACAGGATGACCAACATGTAGTCCAGCACCACTTGGATATGGAAACATATCAAGACAATAAAATTTTTCTTTATTGCCATCAAATAACGCATCACCTGGGTTGCCCATATTATAAATAGCGTCCTGCTCCCACACGGACTGCCAGCGAGTTTCAAGTTCGTTTGCGACTTGAGCACCATACCGATGAACTACTGTTTCTTGAGACTTATTTGCCATAAGTAGGTCAGGATACCGCAGTATGGATTACTTTTTGGCGGCAAGTTGTTGTAGATGCGATTTGGTTTCACCCACGAGGTAAAAACTACCTGTAACGCATATTAAATCTTCACGGCTTGCCGCTTGCGCAGCGATTTCCAGCGCTTCTGGAAGTGAATCAGCAATCTGCGTCATTTTCCCGCTTAACTCAGCAAATTGTCGTTGCAGATGTTTTGGTTCAGCTGCACGCGGGTTATTAGCAGCTTTGGTAAAAATAATTTTGTCAGCTCCGAGTGAAATTCGTTCAAGCATCCCATTGACATCTTTATCTTGACAACATCCAAACACACAAACCATAGAATCGTAAGGAATATGAGCGCCGACTGATTTGATTAGCGTTTGCAGTGCCGTTGGATTGTGCGCCCCATCAACTAGAATTTTTGGCCTATGCCAAACCATCTCCATGCGACCACTAATTTTAGTTTTTGCAAGACTATCATACATTGCAATATCTTCAAATTTATAACCCATTTTTTTGAGTTGATCAATTGCCGCAATCGCAAGCGCGCAGTTTGTTGCTTGATGTTCGCCATCAAGTGGAACGGGTATATGCATGTATTGTGAATCCTCAGTAATGACGCAAATTCTCGTATGCTGTTTACCATCAGCACCGCCACCAAACCGAGCACTAAATTCAATATCTTGTGCAATGACGCGGACTGCTGTTCCTGTTTTTTGCGCACAGTCTTTTAAAACAGCTGTTACTTCATCACTTTGATGCGCACTAATTGCAGGTATAGAGGTTTTAAAAATGCCAGCTTTTTCTGTTGCGATTTCTTCGGTCGTTTTACCTAAAATGTTCGTGTGGTCTAAGTCAATTTTAGTAATTAGAGACATAAGTGGCGTAATCACATTCGTTGAATCAAGCCGTCCACCAAGTCCAGTTTCAATGACAGCGAGATCCACGGCTTCGTCGGCAAAGTGCTGAAATGCAACTGCAGTTATTAACTCAAAAAATGTTGGATCCAGCTTGTTTTTATTTGCGACATCAACAATTTTTTTGAGTAAATCAGTGAATGCTTCTTCTCGAATCATTTCACCATTGACAGCAACGCGCTCGCGCAAATCAGTCAGGTGGGGCGATGTAAATGCACCAACGGTGTACCCGTTTCCTTGTAGCATTGTTGAAATCATCGCTACTGTAGAACCCTTTCCAACAGTGCCAGCAACATGAATCATTGCGACCTTTTCTTGTGGATTACCAAGCAATTTAAGCAAATTTCGCATTCGATCAAGCTTGAAGTTGTCCGTGTTGTATTGAACAACTCTCATTCGCTCATAGTCTGTTTGGCTGCATATGTAGTTTACTGCAGAAGAAAAGGATCCAATCTTGGGCGTTTTAACCTTTGAATTGCTCTTTTTTATTGTTCTTTTTACAGTTTTCTTTTTTGATGTAGTCTTTGAAGTAGCCATAGCCGTGCTATTCTACCATTTTCCTAATTAATTGCAAACAGGCAATCGTAAATCTTTGTTTTAAAATGACTTATGGTTCAAAATAAGGTTTTTATAAAAATGCGACAAATCAGGCTTCCGTTTAAATTATTGCGACTTTTGAAGTTTTATATGAATCTAGTTGAGATGATGGAATTTGCTTTGCGGCGAGGGAGAACAATTTGAAACGAGATATAGAACGCATTTTAATCGCTCGGGGGTCAATTGCTGACAGAGTTCGTGCATTGGGCGAATCAATTACAAGTCGCCTGGAGGATGTTGAAGAAGACCAAGAGATTGTTCTCGTTGCCGTCATGACGGGTTCAATTATTTTTGTCGCTGATTTAGTACGTCATCTTCCAATGAAGCTGAGAATTCAACTGATGACCGCTAGTAGCTATGTAGGTAAGTCTACAAAAAGTAATGGTGATCCGATGCTCGGAAAACTTCCCGATGTGAAGGGGAAATATGTTCTGCTGGTTGATGATATTTTAGATTCAGGAAAGACATTAACTCGTATCAGAAATGAACTTCAAACACTCGAACCTATGTTAATTGAATCTTGCGTTCTGCTTCGGAAAAAAATTGATTCCGCAAAGTGTGTTCCATGTGAATATGTTGGTTTTGAAATAGAAGATGAATTTGTAGTTGGCTATGGACTAGACTACGATGGCTTTTATAGGAATTTTCCAGACATCGGTGTAATTTGTCCAGAATAATCAGATTCTTTATTGTTTACTATTTTTTGTAATAATGTTAATAACCATGAGCGAAAAAACACATAGCGTTTCTCCTATTGTAGATGATTTAAGCCAATTCAAAGTCGCTTTATCATTGCCTTGCATGCGTTGTTGTTACGAGTTAAAGAATCTTAGCGCTAGTGGGGATTGCCCAGAATGTGGCGAGCCTATTCGTCTAACGATTATTGAGACGGTTGACCCGGCTTCTCGACGGCTCCCAGTTATTGAACAGCCAAAGGCAATTGGCAACGCGTTGCTCGGTATAGTTCTTGCTTTTTTTCTCTCTGCAATACTGGCATTGCTTGCACTTTTTGCGCAAGCGCCATCTAATTTCCCAGTCGCACCATTTGCTCATGTATTGCCCATGTCTGGATTGATTTGGGGTGCAATTGGTCTTGGACTCTTGTCAGTATGGTGCCTTAATCCGATGTTCGGAATGTGCCAAAGGGGAGAACTAGTGGGCTGCCTAACAGGAATCAAGTTCACTATGTCAGGCTTGCTCTTTTGGTCTTTTAGTTTATTGCTTGCAATCCTTTTTGCCTTGAATGGAAAGAGTACTTATTCCGAATTTTCGATTCTCTTTGATACATTCCTCCCGGCATTGTCAGCAGGCTGTGTTTTTGTAGGATTTAAAAAACTTATCCCACGTCTGGGTCAACGCAGTAGAGCTTTTCGTCAAGCACGGGGTAGTCGGCAAAGAATGAATGATTTAATTGCTGGGTTAGTCTTTGTATTGATTGGACGGACTATGATTGCTGTAGGCGGCCCTGATTCAAACATGGAGGTCCTGGGGCTTACACTATTCCTTATGAGTAATGGGTTAATCGTTCTAGGCTTGCTCTATTTGCTTAGGAATACCCTTTGGATTCGAAGCGCCCTGATCGAGCCACCGCCCGCACTTACATCTTTATTAAAGCCCATATAGCCACGACGCCCCTACGTCTGCCACGATGGCAGGTATTCCCCGAATAATTGAGCTATTAGGCGGTAAGTTTGTTTAAAAACGCTAGAACTACTTTCTTCCACTCTACTTTTTTGGCATCAAGTTTGTACTTATTGTTTTACGCATATAACAGGGTGTTATTTTGCGTTAGAAAAGAAGAGGCCTTGCAATACAGAATGGCCATTTAGGAGAAGAATTTTATGGCAGTAAAAGAACTTGCTTTTGATGTAGATGCTCGCAAAAAGATGCTTCAGGGTGTCGAGAAGCTTGCTTCAGCAGTGAAGTCAACACTCGGGCCTCGTGGCAGAAACGCTATTATCGATAAATCTTGGGGGGGGCCAACTGTGACAAAAGATGGTGTTACAGTTGCGGAAGAGATTGAACTGCGGGATAAAATCGAAAACCAGGGCGCTCAGCTTGTCAAAGAAGTGGCATCAAAAACATCTGATGATGCTGGTGATGGCACAACCACAGCGACAGTTTTAGCTGAAGCGATTTTTAAAAGTGGTTTAAGGCATCTTGCCTCCGGTTGCGACGCAAATGCGATGGTTCGTGGTATTCAGCAAGCGGTTTTAGGTATTACTAAATCAATTGATGCAATGTCACAATCTGTGGAAGATAATATTGAGGCGGTTGCAACAATTTCAGCAAACAACGATCCAAGCGTTGGCAAAATTATGGCCGATGCCTTTGCTAAAGTGGGTAAAGATGGGGTGATTACTGTTGAAGAAGGTAAGAGCCTTGAAACTTTTGTTGACGTTGTAGAGGGTATGCAGTTTGACCGCGGCTTCTTGAGCCCAAACTTTGTAACGGATGTTGACAATATGACGGTTTCGCTTGATAAGCCTCTTGTCTTTATCTATGAAGATAAGCTGGAATCTGCAAAGCAGCTTATTCCATTACTGGAGAAAGTAATGGAATCAAAACGCTCTTTGCTTATAATTGCTGAAGATATTACTGGAGAAGCGCTGTCTACACTTGTAATTAATAAACTGCGAGGCGTGCTTCAAGTTGCCGCAGTAAAAGCGCCGGGGTATGGCGACAGGCGTAAAGCGATGCTTGAAGATCTTGCTGTGCTAACAGGTGGCGAAGCAATAATGAAAGATTTAGGTGTAGATATTGAAAAAATTAGTCTTACACAACTTGGCCAGGCAAAGAAAATAGAAGTAACAAACAAAGAAACTATTATTACGGAGGGTGCAGGTACTTCAGGCTCAATTCAATCTAGGATTGCGCGGATTCGATCTGAGATTGCAAATAGCTCTTCAGATTATGATCGAGAAAAATTGCAAGAACGATTAGCAAAACTGGCAGGTGGTATTGCGCAAATAAATGTTGGCGCTGCTTCTGAGGCAGAACTTAAGGAGCGAAAAGCTCGAGTCGAAGATGCATTGCACGCGACACGCGCTGCGATTGAAGAAGGTGTTGTTCCAGGTGGCGGTGTTAGCTTTATCCGGGGCCAGGCTTCTTTAAAGAAGGTAAGATCTGCTGCCAAGGGCGACGAGAAAATTGGCATTGATGTTATTCATGATGCTTTATCTCTTCCACTTAGAACCATTGCAGATAATGCTGGAGCTAAAGGTTCTGTAGTAGTAGCCAAAGTTGCCGAGATGGAAGGTAGCAGTGGTTTTAATGCACTTACTCTTGAGTATGGGGATTTGCTTGAAGATGGAGTTCTTACTCCGGCCAAAGTAGATCGTTGTGCTTTGCAAAATGCAGCCTCTGTTGCTTGCATGTTATTGTCAACGGACTGCATTATCACAAATGCGCCCGTAGAAGAGACAAGCTCAGGTGATGCAGCCGCTGGCATGGACCCTATGGGCGGAATGGGCGGCATGGGCGGCATGGGTGGCATGCCAGGAATGGGCGGCATGCCAGGAATGGGCGGCATGCCAGGAATGGGTTTTTAAAAACCGCACCTTTGAAGAAATAAATAGACAGAATTGGAGAACAAAAAATGGCAGTAAAACCACTCGAAGACAGAATTCTTATTAAACCACTTGAGCAAGAGACGCAGACAGCATCGGGTATCTATCTACCTGAATCAGCAAAAGAAAAACCAATGCAAGGTGAAGTTGTCGCTACGGGTCCTGGAAAGTTACTAGAGAACGGCGAGCGTGTTCAACTTTCAGTAAAAAAAGGCGATTTGGTTGTGTTTGGAAAATACTCAGGTACAGAAATTGAAATTAAGGGCGACGCACATCTCATTGTTCGAGAAAGCGAACTCCTTGGAATGATCGATAGTTAATCCTAGGAAGGCAAAGCAAAATGACCGCAAAACAAATGAAATATGACAATGCTGCACACGAAGAGTTTCGTGAGGGTATTGAGCGAATGGCAAAAGCAGTTGGCCTCACAATGGGTCCCGCTGGCCGGAATGTTGTTGTCCAAAAATCCTATGGTGGTCCAGCCGTAACCAAGGATGGCGTCTCTGTGGCAAAAGAAATTGAACTGCCCGAATCATTCCAAAACATGGGTGCAAGGATGGTGCATCAGGTTGCAAAAAACACAGCAGATATTGCAGGAGATGGCACAACTTCAGCGACAATTCTTGCTGATGCTATTTTTAGAAATGGCTTGCGACATGTTACCGTTGGTGCAAACCCAGTAACAGTGCAGCGTGGCATTTCTGATGCTGCAAAAGTTGCAACTGATGCCGTGAATGCCTCATCAAAACCTTGTAAGGGCAAGGAGGATCTCCTTAAAGTTGCGATGGTTTCTTCTAATCATGATGAAGTGATTGGGAATATTATTGCTGAAGCGATTCATAAAGTAGGAGGCGATGGTGTTGTGGAAGTTGAAGAAGGCAAAACTGCAGAAACAACATTGGAATATGTTGAAGGTATGGCCTTTGACAAGGGTTATTTGAGCCCTTATTTCATGACTGACCCAAAGACCGCAGAATGTGTTTTGGAAGATTGCAATATCTTGATTTACGAGAAGAAAATTTCAAATCTTGCGGACCTTCTTCCTCTATTGAATAAAGCCGTTACTTCCAGTAAGCCACTGTTGCTTATTGCCGAAGATATTGAGAATGAAGCCCTCGCAGCTTTGGTTATTAATCGTTTACGGGGTGCACTGAATATTTGCGCCGTAAAGGCGCCAGGTTTTGGTGATAGGCGGAAAGCAATGCTTGCCGATATTGCAGCGCTGACGGGGGGAGTTTTCTTTTCAGAGGATCTTGGTCGTAATCTCGAAGATGTAGAGATGAATGAGCTTGGCTCGGCTAAGCGGATTGTTGTAACTAAAGATGGCACAACCATCGTTCGCGGTGGTGGAAAAAAATCAGATATCACTGCGCGAGTGAACCAAATAAATGCTCAAATTGAGCGGTCTACAAGTGATTATGATAAAGAAAAGTTGCAAGAGCGTTTGGCGAAGCTTACTGGCGGTGTAGCTGTAATCCAAGTTGGTGGAACAAGCGAAGTAGAAATGAAAGAACGCAAAGACCGCGTCGATGATGCGCTTGCAGCAACTCGTGCAGCTGCGCGTGAAGGATATGTAGCTGGAGGTGGTGTCGCGTACTTACGTGCGATTGATGCAATTGACAAAAGTCGAAAAAGTGCGCGAGGTGATGCTAAATTTGGTTTTGATATTTTGGCCAGTGCTCTCGAGGCTCCCGCATCATTAATTGCATCAAATAGTGGTGCTGACGGTGATGTTGTTGTTGAAAAAGTCAAAGAAGGTACAGGTGGTTATGGATACAACGCGACAACAGCAGTGTATGAGGATTTAATTAAAGCAGGTATTATTGATCCTGCTTTAGTAGTTAGTACTGCAATACAAAACGCATCTTCTGTCGCTGGTTTGTTGCTTACAACAAACGTTGCGATTACAGACTTGAAGGATGATGAAGATCCTATTGAACAGGCTGTCTTCTAATTCAATCTCTTTAATATGACTGTAACTCGCTGTTATTATGAAGTACTTGGTTTGACCCGCACTGCGGATGGCACAGAAATTAAACGTGCATATCGTCGGCTCGCGATGAAATATCACCCGGATCGTAATCAGGGTGATGGTGATGCCGAACGCAATTTTAAAGAGTGCGCTGAAGCATATGAGGTACTTTCCGATAAACAAAAACGGCAAGTTTATGACCAATATGGGCATGATGGCCTGCGTGGTAGAGGTCATGCATCTCACGATTTTAATTCAATGAATGTAGATGATATTTTTTCTATGTTCAACGATATTCTTGGGGGTGGTCGGGGCGGATTTGGCGGGGGCCGTACAAGTTCTCGGCAACAACGTGGTTATGATTTGGAAACAGATGTTGAGGTGTCGCTGGTAGAAGTATTAACAGGAACTGAGCGTGAGGTGGAATTTGATCGGCTTGCAGTTTGCGATATTTGCTTAGGAAGTGGCGG